>JBAJNM010000020.1 GCA_036881865.1 Parvularculales bacterium
AACCCGGCTGCCCGCCGCCTCCAATTGTTGAAATGCACGTATCATGCCGATTACCGTGCCGAGCAGACCCAACAAAGGTGCTACGTTGCCGATTACCTCAAGCCAGCGGAAATAGCCCTGCAAGGCATCCAGTTCATTTTGTCCGGTGCGGCTCATTTCCTCCATGACATCTTCATCCTGTCCGCCGGCGTGTCTGGCCCGCAAGCCCGAGGCCAAAACCTGCGCAACGGGTGCCGGATGGCTGCCAAAAAAGCGCATGCCATGCTCATTGCCGTTCTTCTCTACAAGAGAGAGCCCCTGATGTATGATAGGATTACCGCCCAAAGGCGAGCGCCAAAACTGATAGAGTTTCAAGACGATAATGGCCAGCGATAACACCGACAGGCACAGCAGGATGGCGACAATGGGACCTCCTTTTTCAAGAAGAGCCACACCTTCAAAAACCGATTGAAAAAACATGAGCGAATTTCACCTAAACACGACAGATATTTTATTATCCGCTACAGGATACGGTACTTTAAACCCTGCCGCAAACGGTGCTTATTTTCCAGAAGAACCACACTCTCTCTCCGGAACTGATTGAAAAAAACATGAGCGAATTTCACCTAAACACGACAGATACTTTATTATCCGCTACAGGATACGGCACTTTATATGGCGCTGCACACCCTGCCGCAACTGGCGCTTATTTTCCAGAAGAACCACACCCTCTCTCCAGAACTGATTGAAAAAAACATGAGCGAATTTCACCTAAACACTACAGATACTTTATTATTCGCTACAGGATACGGCACTTTATATGGCGCTGCATATGGCGCTACACACCCTGCCGCAAACGGCACTTAATCAGCGCTCAGGGGAGGTTTCACCATGCCCGTTACTCCGGATGATATAAAACAGGCCGCCCGCCTCATAGAGGGGTCCGTTATCCGCACGCCTCTTGTTTATGGCGATGCCCTCTCGCGCCGTCTTGGCACCGGGATCTGGGTCAAGCATGAAAACATGCAGCTGACCCATTCCTTCAAGGCGCGTGGCGCGCTGGTTAAGTTGCTCTCTTTATCTGAAGAGGAACGCAAGCGCGGGGTTATTGCCATGTCGGCGGGCAATCATGCGCAGGCGGTGGCCCTTCATGCCCAACGGCTGAACATCCCTGCCCTTATCGTCATGCCGGAGACGACGCCTATCGTGAAAATTAAAGAGACGGAGGCTTTTGGCGCGCAGATTGTTCTGGACGGCGAAACCCTCGCCGAGTCCCAGGTCAGGGCGGAGAAGATTGCCGGTGAACAGGGTCTGACACTGGTGCCGCCTTATGATGATGACGCCATTATCGCCGGACAAGGCACTCTCGCGCTGGAAATGCTGGAGGATAACCCCGACCTTGATATTATCGTCGTGCCTATCGGCGGGGGCGGCCTGATTTCCGGCGTGAGTATTGCGGCCAAAGCAATCAAGCCGGACATTACGATCATTGGTGTGGAGGCGGCGCTTTATCCGTCCATGTCCGGCGCTCTTAAGGGAGAAGCCGCCGTTTGCGGCGGACAAACCCTCGCGGAAGGCATCGCCGTTAAAAATGTCACGCCGCGCACCGTCGAGGCCGTCCGCGCTCATGTGGCGGAGATTGTGGTGGTCGATGAAGAAACGCTGGAGCGCGCCATTTATCTGTTTCTCAATGAGCACAAGACACTGGCGGAAGGTGCCGGTGCGGCGGGGCTGGCCGCCATGCTCAGCAGGCCGGATTTATTTGACGGCAAGAAAACGGGGCTCGTGTTGTGTGGCGGCAATATGGACACGCGTATTCTGGCGTCGGTTATCTTCCGGAGTCTGGGACGGGAGAAGCAGATTATATCGCTCCGCATCGAGATTTCAGACCGTCCGGGCGAACTGGGACGTGTTGCCGGACTTATCGGCAATGGGCGGGGTAACATCGTGGAAGTCTCGCACCGCCGTCTGTTTCTTGATATTCCGGCGCGGCAATCAATGCTGGATATGATGATAGAAACGCGCGGTGTGGAACATGCTCAGGAGATTATCTCCATTCTGGAGAAGGATGGACTGACCGTTCGTGTTCTGGAATCCTACGGGGCAAGCTCCTGATAATCACCGGCATGATAGACAAGCGGTACGCCGCCCGCGCTCATGCCAAAATCAAGCACATGGCCGATGATAATAATATGATCTCCGGCCTCGTCGCGGGCGTGAACCTTGCAGTCAAACCAGGCAAACGCATCCTCAAGAACCGGCGAGCCATGTTTGCCGTTGGTGAAATTAAGTCCCTCAAGCCCGTGATTGCCTATCCGCGATAATTTCACGGACAAATGTTCATGATGGCTTTTCAATATGTTCACCGCAAAATGTGTGGCCACGGTAAAGGCCGGCAGCGTGTCTGACTGTTTGTCCACACACCACAACACAAGAGGCGGTTCAAGAGAAACCGACGAAAAAGAATTAACGGTAAGCCCCAACGGCTCAAACCCCGCAGGCGCAGAGGAGACAACCGCAACGCCTGTCGTAAACCGGCCCAGAGCATCTCTGAACAGGCGACGGGTTTTATCATCTTGTGGCTGAGTCATTTTTTATACCCAGAACTGAATACGGGAGTTCGTATGGTTGACTCATTATTATATACCCAGATGCCGATACAGGGAGCCGATGAAGCCCTTTTTTAATAGTGACACCTCCCTTACAGAGGGAGACCTGTTGAACCGGTCTTTCCCGAACCTATCAACGCCACGCCGGAAGACCCGTAATTTCTGCAAAAACATAGGAAAAACATGGTTTAAGCCGGATAACATCATTGTGAGTTTATGTGAAGTGCTCTCATACGGGTATTTGGTATAGTGACAATCAATGGACAACCGAATCTTTGGCATCAGGACTTTAAGAGTCGGGTATTAACAAAAGAAGACAGCGCGGCCGGAGGCCGACCTGTCTTCCGGATCAAAGCTCAGCCGCAGGCTGCTGTTGAGTATAACGAAACTCCCCGTAAGGGGTATTAAAAGGAGACAGACTATGAAGACTTTAACAACCTTTGCCTTCGCAACGTTGATGGCTTTTGCTTTTGGCAGCCCTGCTCAGGCCGGTGATGTGTTTGAATGTGAACCGGGCGGTTTCTTATGGTGCGAATATGAAATTGACCGTTCGGACGCTAATGAATTACTTGAAGAACTGGTCTTTATCTCGCCGGCTTATGCAATCGGTGACTTAGGCTCCTGCGTCTTTGCAGAGTGCGCGGGCCGTGAGGACGAATATATCGGAGACTTTCTTCTGCCTGCCGACGAGCGGTAGACGCAACGATTGCAAACACCAAACTGACAAAACAACGGCAGGCCACAACATCCGGTCTGCCGTTTTTTTGTCCGAAAAATTTAATTGGTGAAAACCGGCCGGTATGTGTGTAGGATTCCGGAAATTCCCGGTTAATATCGTATATAATCATCTTAATTAGTCCTTGGAAAATCCACCAAAGAGGAGGGATAAGCTGATGAGAGCTTTTACCATCATTTTAGGAAGATTAAGGGTTCTGGTGTTTCCGGTGCTTGCCGCCGTGGCATTTATTCCTTCAACGCAACAGGCAATGGCTCAAACCGAGTCCCGGGCCGGTTGCGGAAAAGTGACGATAGCCGAGATGAGTTGGGATTCAGGATCCATTCTCGCCAACGTAGAAAGCATCATCCTCTCGGAAGGGTATGGCTGTGACACGGAACTCGTACCGGGCGATACGGTGCCTACCGTGACGTCCATGGCAGAAAAGGCCGAGCCCGATTTTGCTCCTGAAATGGGAATTAACTCCGTGCGTGAGATCGTAGAGAAAGCCGTAGAACAGGGCGTTATTAAAGTCGCCGGCCAGGTTTATTCCGGGGGTTCCATAGAAGCCTGGTGGATTCCCCGATATGTCGTCGATGAGCACCCCGAACTCACAACCATAGAGGCCGTTCTTGCCCGCCCTGACCTTTTTCCGGATAAAGAAGACCCCGGCAAAGGCCGCTTTTATACCTGTCCGGCAGGCTGGGCGTGTCAAATCATCGACAAAAATCTGGCCAAGGCCTACGGGTTTGAGGAGGCCGGTTTCAACCTTTTTGACCCGGGGTCAGGTGAAGGGCTGGCCGGGGCCATCGCCAAGGCCTATGAGCGCCGGCAACCTATTTTTGCCTATTACTGGACTCCGACCCCTTTGCTTAGCAGATATGAGATGGTCGAACTGAAAGGGGCACCGCATGATCCTGACAGCTGGGCCTGTGCAAGCAAAATAGATTGCCCGAACCCGCAAAAGAACATGTATCCGGAGTCTGTCGTTGTAAAACTTGTTTCTTCCGCTTTTGCAGACAGGGCTCCGGAGGCATTTGAGTTTATCTCCCGCGTTTCCATGACCAGCGACGAGATTAACTCAATTCTAATCTGGAAAGAGGATCATCAGGCAACGCCGTATGAGACGGCCCTATATTTTCTTGAGAAATATGAATATCTCTGGAGTGTCTGGGTATCTGACAGCAGCGTCGTTCAAAAAGTGAAAGCAAGCTTGTAGAGGGTTTTTGTATACCCGGAGCCGGGACGTTGTTGACCTGCGGAGCGCACCGTGATTTCGGTGATGCTCATTTGACAGATAAAAAAGGGACCATTGCATTGTGTTCGCCATGATATGATGCGCCCATGGACATGTTCACTGATTATCCATGGCAAATATGGGGCGTTTACGGTGTCATCATAGCCGCCATCACCGGTTATGTTCTCAACCGTATAGATATGGCGCTGGTTTCACTGTGCGCCGTTATCGCCCTTCTGGCCCTGTTTCAGTTTTTCCCCCTGCCTGATGCCACCGGCACACCGGTGGTGACCATGACTTCCATTCTGTCGGGATTTGCCCATCCGGCGCTCATGTCCGTGCTGGCCCTGCTGGTTATCGGGCAAGCCCTCTATCAATCAGATGCCCTGAACGCTGCGACGAACATGCTAACGCGTTATGGCGTCCGCCATCCGCACCTTGTGCTGCTGGGGTTATTCATAACCGCCATGCTCGTCAGTGCGTTTTTGAACAACACGCCTGTGGTTATTATTTTCATCCCGATTTTGGCGGCGCTTGCACGGCGTATGGATATACCCACAAGCCGGGTCATGATGCCCCTGAGTTTCCTGTGCATCCTTGGCGGCATGACAACTCTTATCGGCTCGTCAACCAACATGCTGGCGGCAGGTTCGGCCGAAGCCTCAGGTATGGACCCTATCGGTTTCTTTGACTTCGCGCTGCCCGGTCTTGTGCTGGCAGGGGCCGGGGGTCTTTACATGTTCTGCGCCGCACCCTTTTTGTTGCCCAACCGTCAGGAAGACGACAACGACTCCTCCGATGAGGGCAATACCGGTGGCCGGCAATATATCGCGCAAATCCATATCAATGCCAGACACAGGCTCATCGGTGAGGTCATCACCGCCGGTACAACGCCGGATTTAAAAAACATCACCATCCGCTCAATCCGGCGTGGTGAGCGAACAATCTTACCGCCCTTTGACGGAGAGACTCTCATGCAGGGCGATATTCTGCTTATCGCCGCAACACGGCAAACTCTCGCAGAAACCCTGAAATCACGTGACGGCATTTTCAAAAGCCTGATCAATGTCTCCCTCTATGCCGGAGACGAGTCACAACAGGATCAACTGTCCCTCACGGAAACCGTCGTAGCCCCCGGTTCCCGCATGGCGGAGCGCACCGTCGAGCAAATCTCTTTCTATCATGAGACCGAATGCTTTCTGCTTGGCATTCAAAGACGTCACCGGATGTTACGACTGCCCATGGATGACATTCGCCTGAAAGCAGGTGACGTGTTGCTGGTGATGGGAACACGCGACGCTATTCAAGGCTTACGCCACAGCCGGGATTTGCTACTGATGGAGTGGTCAACGGAAGAGGTTCCCGACAACAACAAGGCCAAACTGGCGCGCCTCATTTTCGGTGTCACCATCGTGATGGCCTCAACCGGCCTTCTTCCTATTGTCGTGGCCGCCGTGGCAGGGGCTACCGCCATGGTTCTGGCAGGTGTTCTTGACGTTCGTCAGGCGGTCCGCGCTCTTGACGTGCGCATCTATCTGCTTATCGGAGCCTCCCTCGCCATGGCGGGTGCCATGCAGGAAACGGGAGGGGCGACACTGTTAGCCACGAGCGCGGTGGCTCTTGTTGAAGGCGCACCCCTGCCCCTTATTCTATCGGCCTTTTTTCTGCTCATAGCCTTGCTCACCAATGTGCTCAGTAACAATGCCACCGCCGTTCTGTTTGTTCCCATCGCCCTTAATACGGCCCATGACCTCGGCGTTGACCCCATGGTTTTCGTCTATACCGTAATTCTGGCGGCCAACTGCTCCTTCCTCACTCCCATCGCCTATCAAACCAATCTGCTGGTCATGGCACCCGGCCATTACCAGTTTCGCGATTACATCAAACTCGGTCTGCCCCTATTGCTTATCTTATGGGTCGTCTACAGCCTGTTTGCGCCATGGTATTACGGGCTGGTCTAAGCGCCATTACTCCTGCTCCCACCTCCTGGTTCACCTTCCGGTTCACCTGCGGCCTCCCGAGCAAAACTTGACCTTCCGCATAAAATAGTGTCTGCTGACGCAGGCAGGAAGGCTGTTAATTCCCGCGAAAACGGCCACTTTTTAAAACAAAATCATACGTCAGGAAATCATAGGCAGGGAATACGTGATGAAAAAACTCCCCAAAAAAACCACAAAACCGGAAGCATCAACGCCGGAAGTATCAAAAAAGACGCTAAAACGCAGAGACGTCCTAACAGGTATCACGGCGGGCGCTCTGGCCGCTCCGGTGCTGGGGGCTCCCGCCATCGCCCAGGGCAAGAGAAGCCTGAGCATGGTCACAACATGGCCCAAAAACTTTCCCGGTCTCGGGACAGGTGCCGAGCGCGTCGCCAAAAACATCACCACACTAACGGAAGGGCAGCTGGAGGTAAAAGTTTATAGCGCAGGCGAACTGGTCGGCGCATTTGAATCTTTTGATGCCGTCTCAAACGGTAGCGCCGACATGTATCACGGGGCGGAGTATTACTGGCAGGGTAAATCAGCAGCCTATGCTTTCTTTACCACCGTACCTTTCGGCATGACACCCTTTGAAGCCCATGCCTGGGTTCATAGCGGGGGCGGACAAGAATTATGGGATGAGCTGGCTGCCGGTTTTAACCTCAAGCCGTTCCTGTGCGGTGATACCGGCACTCAATGGGGGGGATGGTTTAACCGGGAAATCAACAGCACGGAAGACATGAAGGGTCTCAAAATGCGGATGCCGGGTCTGGGGGGTGAAGTGTTGCGCCGCATCGGGGCGACGGCGGTTACCCTGCCCGGGGGGGAATTGTTTGCGGCTCTGCAAAGCGGCGCTATTGATGCTGCCGAATGGTCCGGGCCATGGAATGATCTGGCGTTTGGCTTTTATAAAATCGCCAAACATTACTACTGGCCGGGCTGGCAGGAATCCAACGGCAGTATTTGTACGGTCCTGAACAAAGACGTATGGGATAGTTTAACGTCAGCACAGCAGGGAATTATTAAATCCGTCTGCAACGCCGACACCGACTATATGATGTCGGAGATTCTCTATAACAATGCGGTTGCCCTGGAGACTCTTGTCAACAAACACGGTGTTCAGTTGAAACAATATCCCGACGATGTGTTAGGCGCCATACGCACAGTCTCCCGTGACATAATCAGCGAGGTTGCCAACAAAGACCCTATGGCCAAAAAAGTCCATGATAGCTATATGGCCAGCCTTAAGAAGACAGATCATTACCTCAGACACTCTGACGCAGCCTTCTTCAGTCATCGTGACATTTAATGTCATGTAATATCACGAGACGCCATCAATGACTGAACTTCTGCTCAGGATTTCCAGACTGGCCGATCATTTCAACATACGTCTCGGCCAGACTGTTGCCTGGGTTGCCGTCTTCATGGTGCTCATTCAATTTGCCGTGGTCATCATGCGCTATGTGTATGGGGTCGGTTCTATCGCCGTGCAAGAATCCCTCATCTATATGCATAGTGTCCTGTTTATGCTGACTGTAGGGTTTGCCATGGCCATGGGGAGGCATGTGCGTATTGATATCATTTACCGCAACAAGACCAGACGATATCAAACGGTCATTGATTTGCTCGGCTCCGTGTTTTTTCTCCTGCCCTTTTGCGTCGTTATTCTGTATTTCTCCGCACCTTATGTGAGTGAGTCCTGGCGTATTCTGGAGGGATCACGGGAAGTCAGCGGCATTCAGGGTGTCTTTCTTCTGAAATCCCTCATTCCGGCGTTTGCCGGTTTGCTTCTGGTGCAAGTGCTCTCTACCGTCTGCCGCGCTACGGCCATTATAGCGCAATCACTCGGCAGAAGACTCGTGCGCAACGAACAGAGGGTACAAGAGTAAAAAGAGCAAACGTCGATGGATTTTCTTATCGCCAATCTTGACCTGATCATGGTCATAGCAACATGTTGTCTTTTGCTTCTGGGGTATCCCGTAGCCTTTTCTCTGGCCGGTGTGGCACTGGTGTTTGCTTTTCTGGCGTGGGAATTCGGCGTCTTTGACCTCTCATTCCTGCGCGCCTTTCCGCAAAGAATCTTCGGCACGATGACCAATGAAGTGCTGCTCGCCGTGCCTTTATTTATCTTCATGGGCGTCATGCTGGAACGTTCCCAGGTAGCGGAAAACCTGCTGGACTCCATGGGAAAACTCTTTGGTACCCTCAGAGGCGGCCTTGGCATATCGGTCTTTCTTGTCGGCGCACTGTTGGCGGCCTCCACCGGCATCGTGGGCGCTACCGTTGTTACCATGGGGCTATTGTCTTTGCCGGTGATGTTGAAACGGGGATATGACCCTGCCCTTGCTTCCGGTGTCATTGCGGCATCCGGCACATTAGGACAAATCATTCCGCCCTCTATCGTGCTTATTTTGCTGGGCGATGTTATCTCTAATGCCTATCAACAGGCGCAACTCTCTCAGGGTATTTTCTCGCCGGAGGCCATCTCCGTAGGTGATCTGTTTGCCGGCGCTCTGCTCCCCGGTCTCATGCTGGTCGGGTTTTACATTGCCTATCAAATATGGCGCGCCATCATCAATCCGGCCTCCTCACCTTCCATTCCCTCAGACCCCGATGTTCAAACCCGTGTTTTTCTCTGGCAAACCCTTAAGGCTCTGATCGCACCGGTTGTTCTGATTATTGCCGTGCTCGGCTCCATCCTCACCGGCATTGCCACCCCGACCGAAGCCGCCGGTGTAGGCGCAATCGGCTCCTTACTGTTAGCGGGCAGCCGCCACAAAATAGCCCTCAGACCTGTTCTCCTCGCCGGCGTATCCCTCATGCTTCTGTTTGCACTGGCAGCAACAACGGACATGCGCATCGGCCGCGAGGAAATACCGGCTACGGACATGCTGGCGATTATTGCCGCCGGGATTTTGCTTCTCTTTATCGCTGCCGGATGTCTCTATAGTCTCTATATCACCTACCGCACCGGTATTCTCGCGGAGGTGTGCCGGTCAACGGCGGAGACGTCATCTATGGTGTTCGCCCTTCTGATCGGGGCCGCCCTGTTCAGTCTCGTTTTTCGCGGACTTGGAGGCGATGACACTATCCACGCTCTCTTAAACGATATCCCGGGCGGCACGATGGGGGCCATTATTTCGGTCATGGTCATTATGTTTTTGCTGGGCTTTTTTCTGGACTTCATCGAGATTACTTTCGTTGTCGTGCCTCTGGTAGCCCCTGTTTTGCTCACCATGGGCATTGACCCCGTATGGCTTGGCGTGATGATGGCCATTAACCTGCAGACGTCCTTTTTAACGCCCCCCTTCGGATTCGCCCTGTTTTATCTGCGCGGTGTGGCGCCGCCGGAAATAAAAACCGCACAAATATACCGCGGGGCCATTCCTTTTGTCGGACTGCAACTGCTGGCCCTTATTGTGCTGTCTTTCTTTCCGTCCATCGCTACCTGGCTTCCGGAAGTCATGTTTCCGTAAGTCATCTGCTGATCACCATGACAAAACCCACCATCCCAAAATTCAAGGGTCTGCACCCCATGGTGCGGAATACATTGTTGATAGTTCTTCTTGTAGGCGGCATCGGTTATCTGGCCGACAGAGGCATTCTGCCTATTGATGAAGGTGTGATTGTAAGCCTAACGGCCCCTACAACCCTTTATGCCTCTGCGGAGGGAACTCAGGAGATTGTCGTACCGCTTGAAGTGCATCTGATCAATAAAACCTCAAGCCCCGTTGAGATTGAAGTACCAACGCCGTGTAAGATTTTCAGGTGGATTGTTCTTACGCCGGACAATGAGTTTGTACAGTCAGCGTCCGAATTGGACTGCCCACAAGATGCCGTGACGGGAACGCTACAACCCAATTACCGCCTTGATGATCAGTATAAACTGACTCTTGATCCGCGCCGTATAAAACCCGGGCGCAATTACCGGCTTCGCTATAGTTTTTGGGGTTATGAAAATAGTCACGATTTTTCCGTAGAGAGTGTCAATTAAATCCGGCTACACCGGTCAACTGATTTCGGCAAAATTTCTATCGAAAAACTTTTGAGGGGTTCATCCGGCATCCAGTGTTAATCCGAAACGACGGTCACGCGGAAAGCCTCTGGGGGGTAGCCGCCCGGCCTGACCGCGCTTTCCTACCCAATCCTTGAGGTCATCAAAAACACGCCGCCGCCCGCTACCGGCCGCAACCTCCAAACCCTCTTTGAAGGTAAACATGCAGACATCCTGCAAACCACCCTCCCGGTAGCGTTGCAACTTAACCCCACGCCCCCGATTCATGACAGGTAATTCATCCGCAGGGAAAATCAACATTTTGCCCTTTTCACCAATCACGGCCGCATGATCACCGGTTGCCTTACTACAGGCCGCCGCTCTGTCTTCTTTGCCCAAATTCAGAATCTGTTTGCCCGCCCGCCTTTGACTTAAGGTTTCATCCTCCGGCACGACAAATCCATAACCTGCACGCGATGCAACCAACAATTCCCGCCCGGGTTTGTGAACAAATAACGTAACAAGGCTATGGTCTTCTTCCATGTCAAACATCAACCGCACCGGTTCTCCATGGCCACGCCCACCGGGAAGGCGGTCTGCAGCAAGGGTATAAAAACGCCCGTTGGTCGCAAACAAAAGAAGATTGTCCTGTGTGCTGCCATGAATGAGAAACTTTAATTCGTCGCCCTCCTTAAATCTGGACACGGCATCGCTCTCTACATGACCCCTAAGAGCACGAATCCACCCTTTTTCAGAACATACAATGGTTATGGGTTCAGCCTCTCCCTGCTCAAGGGTGGTGATATCTTCAACTTCAGGAGCTTCCGCCATCTCGGAGCGGCGACGGCCATGTTCCGTTTTAGGGTCATATTCATCCCGCAACCGGCGCACCTCTCCGGTGATATGCTTCCATTGGCCGTCCTTCGATTTGAGTAGTTTACGTAACTCCCGCCGCTCTTCAATCAGCGCCTTATGTTCTGTCTTAATTTCTTTTTCTTCAAGCTTGCGTAAAGAACGCAACCGCATATTCAATATGGCTTCCGCCTGAACAGACGTCAGTTTAAACGCTGCCATTAATTTTTTCGCCGGATTATCTTCCTCCCGAATGATGCGGATCACTTTGTCCAGATTGAGGTACGCAACCAGATATCCTTCCAGAACTTCTATGCGGTGGTCAATCTTCCCAAGACGAAACCGCACACGCCGTAGCAAAACCTCCCGCCGATGGTCCAGCCATGCCTGCAACGCCTGTTTCAAAGTAACAACGGTAGGCACCTGCCCCTCCACCAACACGTTCATATTGATGGGAATGCGGGTTTCCAAATCGGTCATGCGAAACAGGGCTTCCATAAGCCCATAGGGATCAACGCTACGGCTACGGGGCTCCAGCACAAGACGTACATCCTCGGATGATTCATCACGCACATCCGCCAAGGCCACCAGTTTGCGCTCCTGAATAATATCCGCCAGTTTTTCAACAAGACGCGCCTTGTTGACCTGCCAGGGGATTTCAGTAATTACAATCTGATATTTTTCGCGGCCCCTGTTTTCAAGTTCCCACCGGGCCCGTAAGCGGACCCCCCCCCTGCCGGTTTTATAGGCGTCCAGAATAGAGGCCGGATCTTCTACAACAATGCCGCCGGTGGGAAAGTCCGGCGCAGGAATAAATTCGTTTAATTTAGCAACACCGGCTGCGGGATGTTTGATGAGATGCAAAGCGCCTGCACATAATTCAGAAACATTATGGGGTGGAATACTCGTCGCCATGCCCACGGCAATGCCTGATGCACCATTAGCCAGCAAATTAGGAAAATTAGCCGGTAAAACTACCGGCTCCCGGTCTTCGCCGTCATACGTCTCCCTGAAATCAACCGCATCTTCGTCGATGCCCTCAAGAAGCGCATCGGCCACCGGGGTAAGACGGCTTTCCGTATAGCGCATAGCGGCAGCGCGGTCACCGTCAACATTGCCGAAGTTACCCTGCCCGTCTATGAGCGGATAACGCGCGGCAAAATCCTGCGCCAAACGCACCAACGCATCATAAACCGCCTGATCACCATGGGGATGGTAACGGCCGATAACATCGCCGACAATACGCGCAGATTTTTTAAACCCCGAATTAGAATTAAGACGCAATTGACTCATGGCATATACAAGACGTCTATGGACAGGTTTAAGCCCGTCGCGCACATCGGGTAGTGAGCGGTGCATAATGGTAGATAAAGCGTACGTCAGGTAACGCTCTTCCAGAGCCTCCCTAAAAAGCACATCCTCTTCACCACCGGTTGCAAGAGACAACATATCGGGCATAGTCTATTTTAACCCGCTAAATATAGCGGTCAATCACTTTACTGCGACGCTCAAGAGCGCTTATAAGACGTCCCCGGCTGGCAGGCAGGTCATCATGCGCAAAGACATGAGCCTCCAGAAAATATCCCGTCAGCTGCAAGCCCGCCAGCACATCAACCATATCAGGGGGGGATGCCTCAAGAGATGCAAGGGAAGAACTTATGTCTTCTGCCTGTAATAAAAATGACGGTAACGGTAACAAGCGCTCCGCATAGGGAGCCCCCGCCTTCCGGCTTACGGCCCGTCCGCTGCGGGGAGATACATAAATCAAATCATCCTGCCTGCCGCTGGCAGCACAACGGGATAAATCAAGGCCAAAACCTAACTCCTTCAACAATCCCAACTCCCAATGAATAAACCCCACAGGCCAGAGATGTTTGAAGTCAGAATCATTCATAAGGGTGCACAGCACGCCCAACCCCTCATAGAGTTTTTCGTGGACTTCCCTCTCCGGCAGAGCGCGGCATGAGGCACACGCTGCCGTTAGCCCCGCCAGAGCCAACGGATCATCCATCAGCTCTACGGCGTAGGCTTTTTGCAACTCAAGAGTCCACTGCCCTAAATGTTCGTCAAGACGGCCCCGCCAGACCGCCTGCACTTTATTGCCCGCCTGAGCACCGGCCTGAGCCACGGCACCCGTGCGTCCGGCTCCACCACGGCGTAGAAGCCCCAATGTCCGGCCATATTTTCGGGTTAATATCTCAACAATCAGTGCGCTTTCGCCAAACCGCCGCGCAGAGAGCACAATGCCATCATCTGTCCAGTCCATCTATCATCCTAACCCCATATCACGATAATAATCGGGTCTTTTATCCCAATCCCGACGCATCTTCACTGTTGTCAACAAATGAACACGCCGCTCAAAATAATCCTCCATCACGCGGCGGGCCGCCTCACCGATACGCCGAATCATTACCCCCTTCTGCCCCACAATAATCCCCTTCTGACTGTCACGCCTCACATAAATAATTTGTGTCACTTTTAAACTACCGTCAGGCTTCTCCTCCCAACCGCTCGTTTCAACCGTCGCTTCATAAGGCAGTTCATGATGAACCATGTGATATAATTGCTCACGGGTTATCTCGGCAGCCCGCATCTGCGGCCTTTGGTCGGTCAGGCTATCCGGCGGATAAAGCCAGGGGCCCTCCGGCATCCCCGCCGCTACGGAAGCCTCAAGAGCCGCTACCCCATCGCCAAAACGGGCAGATATCATGAAAGTCTCCCCAAATTCATAATGTTTGTTATAAGCCTCCGCCTGAGCCAGAAGTTGACTTTTTTCTACCCCGTCAATCTTGTTAATGGCCAGAAAAACCTTATCACCATGCCCGGCAAGCCCCTCAATAATGCGCAAACTATCCGCCGCTTTCGGGCGATGAGCATCAACCAGCACAACAACGCTATCAGCCTTACCCATCTCCCGCCACGCCGTCCGCACCATCGCCTTATCTAACTGACGCGTCCCGGGTGTAAAAATGCCCGGTGTATCTACAAAAACAATTTGCGTAGCACCTGTTACGATAATCCCCCGTACAACCGCACGAGTCGCCTGCGCCTTGCGACTCACAAGAGAAACACGGGCATTAACAAGGCGGTTTAGAAGCGTTGATTTGCCCGTATTAGGTGCACCGATAAGAGCTACAAAACCACATCGTGTTGCTGCCTCAGCCTCAGTCATAGTTCTCCGTCATAATTCTCAGTCATGACCTTACGTCGCAATGTCATCAAGCAAAGCCTGCGCTGCCGTTTGTTCCGCCACCCGCCTTGACCCTCCACTCCCTCTGGCCTCTCCTATACCGGTAACCGTCACCACTATCACAAAATGCGGGGCATGATCCGGCCCCGTACGCTCGGCAATTTTATAAACCGGTAACGCCAAACCCCGCTTTTGAGCCTGCTCCTGAAGTCTGCTTTTCGGGTCACGCTTCACATCGCCCAGCGTTTCATACAAAGGTATCCACAAACGATCTACTAACTCACGGGCAGCAGAAAAACCACCATCCAGATAAACGGCTGCGATAAGAGCCTCACAAGCATCCGCCAAAATGGCCTCCTTGTCCGCGCCTCCCATCCGCCGCTCTGCCTCGCTCATAATAATAAAATCCCCCAGCGACAGCGCCCGCGCGACTTGCGCACAACTAAGCCGATTCACCAACGCATTATAACGATAGGCCAATGACCCCTCTGAATCATCGGGGTACAATTCATAAAGCCGGTGGGCTACCACGAGCCCGAGAACACGGTCTCCCATAAACTCAAGCCGTTCGTTAGAGGTAAGCGACGGCTTATTCATACACGCGCTGGAATGAGTCAGTGCATTGCACAACAAGTCCGGCGTGAGAAAGCTGTATCCCAGAGCCTCCTGCAAGGCCGCAACGCCAGGCGATGCCATCGCTCTACACTCCTAGTTTATTGTATTAAACAGACGTGCCCACCGAACGGCCGACGGCCATTTCCAGAACTGCCACCAGGATGACGTACCGTCATGGGACAAGAAAATAAACGATGCCCGGCCGACAAGGTTTTCATAAGGCACATACCCGACATGATCCAATACCCGGCTATCGCTTGAATTATCCCGATTGTCCCCCATAACGAAAAAATGCCCATCCGGCACAGTAAAAACATCTGTGTTGTCATGAGAACCATTGGGAGTGATATCTAATACCCTGTAGCTAACGCCCTCCCCGGGCCCACTATCATCGCCGGGTAAAGTCTCCTGATATTGCCGAAAGACACGAGAGCGCCCATCCCTGCTTCGCACGTAATAATTTTCCACCGGTACTCTCAACACCTCCCCGCCGTCGATGTAAACAACACCCTGCATGACCTGTATTTTATCTCCCGGCAAGCCGACAACGCGCTTTATGTAATCAAGTCGATTATTCGACGGTAACCTAAAGACTACAATATCCCCCCGCTTTAACTCACCGGGAAATATTCGACCCTCAAAAAAGGGGATACTAAGGGGAAAAGAAAAGCGCGAATAACCATACGCGAATTTGGAGACAAAAAGATAATCCCCCACCAGAAGGTTCGGAACCATAGAGCTCGACGGGATATTAAAAGGCTGATACAGAAATATCCGCACCACAAGAGCCACAAGCACCGCATATAATATGGTCGAAATAGTGCTCCGAAAACCACTTTGTGACTTCCGGCGACGATAGGGTTGTGTCTCCATTAATAATTCCAATCTCTGCAAATAATATCCGCGTAAAGCACAAACAAACGTAAGATAGATTACGGATTAACGCGCTTCCTCATCTTGGGGGGGATGATACAGGAACAGCAGATATAATGACCAGAGCCTGTGCTAACATTTTTTCATCGGTAATTGTCAGATCAATCTGAGCCATCATTCCCGGCGGCGTTATAGACTTCAGACAGCGACGTGCGCCTCCTTCAAGATGCATAGACGGCTTGCCGGATTTTAAATTAACCACGCTCATATCGGACCAAAAAACGCCCTGCCGTAGCCCCGTTCCCAACGCCTTAGAGCACGCTTCTTTGGCTGCAAACCGTTTGGCATATGATGCGGTGCGATTGTAGCGCCGCTCCGACTTCTCCCGCTCAGCTTGTGTAAATACCCGCCGAATAAACCGCTCGCCAAACCGCTCCAGCGTGTTTTCAATTCGTTGCGGGTCTATTAAATCACTGCCGATTCCAATAATCATGAGGTTTTCAATTCTTCCCCACACGTCTTACGTGCTTTTTCTACTGCCGAGCGCATACGTTTGATGACTCCCTCAAGGCCCTCAAACAGAGCTTCTCCGACCAAAAAATGACCAATATTTAACTCCTGCACAACGGGTATGGCCGCCACCGCTACCGCCGTTTCATAATCAAGACCATGACCCGCATGAACCGTCAAACCGGAATGTGCCGCCAAGTTCGCCGTATGACGCAAGCGTTGATATTCTCTCTCCGCATCCTCTTGTGAGCCCCGCAACACAGCTTCACAATAAGAGCCCGTGTGCAATTCTACAACCGACGCCTCCGCCAACCATGAAGCCGCAACCTGACCATCATCAGGATCAATAAACAAAGAAACCTGAATGCCCGCCTCCTTCAAGGCCACAATATAAGGCTTGAGGTGATTGTGCCCACCCGCAACATCAAGGCCACCTTCGGTTGTCAACTCCTCCCGTTTCTCCGGCACCAGACAACAAGCCTCCGGCCTGTGCCGCAAGGCAATCGCCAACATCTCTTCTGTTGCAGCCATCTCAAGATTCAGTGGCAAGCTTATTTCATTCTTCAAACGTTCAATATCATTATCTGAAATATGCCGCCTATCTTCCCTTAAATGCGCCGTAATGCCATCGGCCCCCGCCCTTATTGCCGCATGAGCCGCACGCAATGGGTCAGGATGGCCACCGCCACGGGCATTGCGAATTGTAGCCACATGATCAATGTTGACCCCTAAACGAACAGGAGAAAACGTTACATCTGCCGTCATGACCGGTCCGGCATCCCTGTCGGCGTACTCTTACGCAAAGACCGCGCCCGATGCACCTCCAACGCCCATCGGCACAGCCCATAACTAATAACGCCTACTACCAGACCCAATAACGTACCTCCGGCGAGCATCGCTTTCAGGACAGGTGTGACACTACCTGATATGGCATCCCAATTTATCTCAGGTCCGGCAGGATCAATGAACCCCGGAAGCATAGCCTGCCCCAGAAGTAAAGTCCCCACCTTATAGGACGCCACCCAAATCAGAGGAAAGGTTATGGGATTGCCCGCAATAGTGCCAATCAGAGATGCTATAATGTTACCGCCCAAAAGCCACGCACACGCACCGGCCAAAACAAAATGAAACCCCAAAAAGGGCGTAAAAGAAACAAAAACCCCACACGCTACCCCCAGAGAAATCGCATGAGGAGAGACTCTCAGGCGGCGTATTCTATGCCAACTATAAAGTGCTACGCGCTTCCATCCTCCCTGTGGCCATAGCAAGGTGAGCAATTGCGTTTTTAATTCCAGCTTTTTGCGTCTACGAAACAACATCAGTATTATGCTCTTTTCCGGCGGGGCGACGTACCGCCCTTCCTGGATTGTAAATTACGGCTACCGGGTTTTTCAGCCGGTATGTTACGCAACTCATCAGGCAAATTATCCGGTTCATACGTAGGAATTGTCAACTTCATTAGAGAAATTAACTTTGTGCCAACACGCGCCTTACCCCCGGAACGGTCAACCAAACAGGCCTCCCCTACAACCCGCCCCCCATGAGCTCGCACACTTTCTATGGCTTCCCGCGACGAAAGACCGGACGTTACGATATCTTCCACCATCAAACAGTGCGCCTTTGGCGGTATGTCAAAACCACGACGCAAAGTGAAAACACCCTCAACACGCTCCAGAAATAAAGCCGGAACTCCCAACTGACGGCCCATCTCATGGCCCACGATAATGCCACCCATGGCCGGAGAGATAACATATTCAATGGGCCTTTTAATTTGTTCACGAACTTTCTGCGCTAACGACCGGCACAAACGCGCACCGCGCCTAGCGTCCATCATAACTCTGGCGCATTGAAGATACATACCGCTATGCAAGCCTGACGAGAGTATAAAATGACCTTCCAGAAGTGCGCCGGCATCCTTAAATATTTTTAATACCTGTTTATGGTCCATCAAACTTACTTCAACAACAGACAATATCAGTCCTGCACCCGGCGCACGGTGTTGACTTTGGATAATCCTTTAAGGGCCGACATGATCCGATTCAAATGCCCTACATCTTTAACGTCAATATCTATCACCATGCCGTAAAAATCATTATCCCGCCGGGTTAACGCCAGATTGGAAATGTTGCCCCCATAATCGGCAATAAGAGTAGAAATGGCCCCCAAAACCCCCACTTCATTAGCGATCACCAAATCAAGCCGGGCCGTAAAAAGTACATCATCGGAACGGAACATATTCCAGGAAATATCAATCCAGCGTTCCGGATCACCATCAAAAACCCGCAAATCACTCGAATCAACCGGATAAACCGTCAAGCCGCGACCCGGCGTCACAATACCCACAATCTTATCACCCGGAACCAAAAAACTACCTTCCGCAAAATGCACCGCCAACCCCGGCTCAATACCGTTAATCAAGACAGGCTGTCTGTTGCGGCGGGTAGGTTTTCTCCTGCGCCACAATCTTCTTGGACGCCGCGCCTCCCGCTCTTCTTCTGGATATGCAATATCTAAAACCTTCTCCCCTGTTACCTCACCATACCCAATCCCCATCAAGAGGTGCTCAACGGAAGAACGCTGCAACGGTACAAGGGTCCTTTCCAGAATCTCATCATCAAGAGTAAGATTTGCCTGCTCAAAGGTGCTTTCCACTATCCGCCTACCAAGACGCACATATTCTTCTTTGCGCCTTTGCCGCACGGCGCGGCGAATAGCCGCACGTGCCTTACCCGTCACAACCATTTTCTCCCATGCCGGTAGAGGGGTCTGGTCTTCGGAACAGATGATTTCAACCTCGTCACCGTTCGCCAATTGGGTGCGCAACGGCATGTGACGTCCGTTAATGCGGCACATTGTGCAACTGCTTCCTATGTCGGTATGGACAGCATATGCGAAATCCAACGAAGTCGCCCCGCTCGGCAAGGCAATCAGGCGACCATTGGGAGTAAAACAAAACACCTGATCATTAAATAATTCCAGTTTGGTGTGCTCCAGAAACTCTTCAGCGCTCTCTCCCTGCTCCAGCATCGTTACCAACTGGCGAAGCCAGTTAAACGCATCACTGCTACCGGTGGGCAGGGGAGATTTAACCTCTCCGTTTTTTGTCTCTGTTTTTTCTTTATAAAACCAGTGAGCCGCAATGCCATATTCGGCAACCTCGTGCATCTTTCGGGTTCTGATCTGCAACTCTACCCGCTTGTTTTCCGGCCCCACCACTGTGGTGTGGAGAGACTGATAGCCATTAGCCCGCGGTGTAGAGATATAATCCTTATAGCGTCCGGGCACCATTTTCCATGTGGTATGCGCAATACCAAGGGCACGGTAACAATCTTCAATCTCCGGGACCACAATCCTAAACCCGATGATGTCTGATAATTGCTCCATGGAAATGGATTTGCGTTCCATCTTGCGCCACACCGAATAGGCCCGCTTGCCGCGGCTAGTCACCTCAGCTTCCAGCTTATGCTCTGCAAACCTAACCCGTAAACCTTCCTCAATATCCTGAATGATTTTATCACTTCCGGCCAGCGTCCTCTCTAAACGTTCTAAAACTGTTTTGTATGCTTCAGGATTAAGTTCTTTGTAAGCTATATCCTCCAACTCCTCCCGGAACTCCTGCATACCCATACGACCCGCAAGGGGCGCAAAAATATCCATAGTCTCCTGAGCAATACGGCGACGTTTTTCCGGCAACTTAATAAAGTGAAGTGTCCGCATATTGTGCAACCGGTCAGCCAGTTTAACCAACAAAACCCGTATATCACTGGAGGTAGCAATGAGAAGCCTGCGAAAGTTTTCCGCTTGCTGTGTTTCTTCAGATGTTAAATCAAACTGGCCAAGTTTAGTTACGCCATCTACTAACCCGGCGACTTCGGCCCCAAACATGTCACGAATGTCATCATAGGTGGCATCCGTATCCTCAATCGTATCGTGGAGCAGAGCCGTTATAATAGTTGCCGTATCTAACCGTAAACCCGTTAAGATACCGGCGACCTCAATCGGATGAGAATAGTAAGGATCGCCCGAAGCCCGCTTCTGGCCACCGTGCATTTTAGTTGTATATATGTAAGCTCGATTAAGCAGGTCTTCGTCAGCGTTGGGATCATAGTTCAGCACCTGATCCACCAACTCATACTGACGCAACATCGCTGCTTACCCTTTCAAGCGGACCCGGGCTTTATGGCATTCCCATGGAGCATCCCCAAAGTCAGGCGGCAGAGTTCCGGTCTGCGTCCACATCCGCCTTCACATCAGGAACGGAGGCCGGCTTCATGATCGCCTGCGCCGCCTTCTTGTCATCATCCGCTGATGATTGTGCAAGGTCTTGCAAGGCACGGAGCAGATCTTCTTCGCTCATACGGTCTGATTCCAGCACGTCATCACCAACCGCCGCACTCTCACCAGAGGGAGATGGCAATGTCATGTCCTCCGGATCATCATCGGATGCCGTATGTACCTGCATACCGGTGATAATATCTTCGCGTAAATCTTCCGTCTTAACGACACCCTCGGCAATTTCCCGCAGGGCCACTACGGTGTTTTTATCACGATCACGGTCCAGAGCCAGTTCCGACCCAGATGATATCGCCCGCGCCCGTTGAGAGGCAAACAACAACAATTCAAAGCGGTTGGGAACTTTCTTAACGCAATCTTCTACGGTGATACGTGCCATATTATCGCCATTTCTTCAGGAGGTCCGGGAGAGGTCTTCTATTAATGTTATAACAGATTATCCCCAAAAAACAACCTATTACTTACCATACCATGATAAAACAAGCTAAAATCAGCCGGTTAGATCAATTTAGCGAGGAAAGAGCCCGGCCAGTAAATCCTCAGGCGACAAGCCCGATACCGGATGCCGCCACTCTGGCGCGATATCCATAAGGGGTTGTAAGACGAAAGCCCGCCGGTGCATCTCCGGATGAGGCAATGACAAAACCCGCACAGATTCACGGGGAATACCCCACCGACCCCACCGGCCATATCCCTTTATTTGCCGATGGTAATCAACCAAATCAAGATCAAGCACACGCGGGCCACCGGAGACGGAACGATATCCAAATTGTCTTTCAATAGAAGATAACCGTAACAATAGCGCCTCCGGTGCAAGGGCGCTCGTTACCACCACAACGCCGTTGAAAAAATCCGCCTGAGGGAGTCCCTGTGCCCGGGAGCGATACCATTGCGAGCACCGGACAAGATGCACACCGTGACTCTCAAGAAGCCGTAGGGCCTTGTTCAAGGCGGCTACCGGCGATCCATAAGCACCAGACATATTAGAACCAAGAGCGATAATTATCACGTGGGGGATGTCCTTAACAAACCTGCAACTCCTAACCATAACACGCGCGGGGCATACCACACGCCGGAAGGTTGACGGCTTCTCTCTTTACCTCCACAAAAGGCAGGCCATGACTCAATCCGCCTTTAAAGAGGATCACGCACCGCCCCTAAACTGCGCCCTATGCCCCCGCCTTGTATCCCTCCGCCATGACTTACGGCGCACTCATCCTGACTGGCATAATGGGCCGGTACCTTCTTTCGGTGCACCGATACCGCATTTGTTGATTGTGGGGTTGGCTCCCGGGCGCAAAGGCGCTAACCGAACAGGGCGGCCTTTCACGGGTGATGATGCCGGAATTTTACTCTACAACACTCTTCTTACCCATGGCTTTGCCCACGGCACTTACGAAGAGAACCCTAACGATGGCCTCACCCTTGATGAATGTCTCATCACCAATGCCGTGCGGTGTTTACCTCCCGACAACAAGCCAGTAGCGGCAGAAATTAACCGGTGCCGCCCTTTCCTGACCGATCTAATTTTCAGCCTGCCTGATTTGCGCGCGATTCTGGTACTGGGTCATGTGGCCCACAACAGTGTGCTCTCAGCCTTAAACCTTCGCCGTAGCAGGTTTCCTTTTTCTCATGGAGGCCAGCACGATGTGCTCCCAACCGTTAAACTATTCAACAGTTATCACTGCTCGCGTTATAACACCAACACGGGCCGTCTAACGGAAGCCATGTTCAATGACGTTTTTTCATCTATTCGTCAGTATCTGAATAAATAGAAAGCGGCCTATAGTCTCTTTGCCCGCATAAGCCGTGCTTTATCCCGCTGCCAACTGCGTTCTTTTTCTCTCTCGCGCTTGTCTTGCATCTTTTTACCCCGCGCCAGACCCAGCATCAGCTTTACCCGCCCCTTCTCATTAAAATATAACCTAAGCGGTGCCAACGTCATTCCCTGACGGCGGGTGGCCATAATCAGACGATTAAGTTCCCGCCTGTGAAGCAGCAATTTCCGCGCCCGCCGCGGCCTGTGATTAAACCGATTGCCTTTCTCATATTCGGCAATATAAGCGTTATAAAGAAAGAGCTCGCCCTCTTTCTCACCTGCATAAGCCTGCTCTAAATTACTCTTACCCTCCCGAAGGCTTTTCACCTCCGTTCCCGTTAGCACAAGGCCCGTTTCAACCTCGCTCTCAATGGTATAATTGTAACGCGCCTTGCGGTTCGCCGTGATTAGCCTGTCGGTTTCATTGCGTTTCTTTTTAGCACCACCACTTTTGGAAGACATAACCTCAACCGTCCAGAACTCCGGCACGAGACATGGCCCGGCGTACCGCCGTTCGCGTCTTATCCCCTATAGGAACAAGAGGAAGCCGCACCTCTTCAGAACATAGTTCCAGAAGGCTTGCTCCATATTTGGCAGGTGCCGGAGATGCCTCCAAAAATAATCCCTCATGTAAATCCATCAAACGGTCCTGCCACGACAATGCCTCCTCATAACGGCCTGCCATACACGCCTCCTGAAAAGCCGCACACGCCGCCGGCGCTACATTAGCCGTTACCGATATACAACCATGGCCACCATGAGCCATAAACCCAAGAGTCGTTCCATCGTTCCCTGATATCATGCAAAAACCGGGCCCCATGGCCGCACGTTGTTGACTTGCACGCGCCACATCACCGGTGGCATCCTTAACACCTATGATATGCGGCAACTCAAACAACCGCGTCATAGTCTCTACCGACATATCCACCACACTCCGGCCCGGAATGTTATAAATAATAAGGGGAAGGTTTTTAACGCTATCGTTAATCACCCGAAAATGCTCATAAAGCCCTTGCTGAGTGGGCTTGTTATAATAAGGCGTTACAACCAGCGCGCCATCCGCTCCGGCCTGTTCCGCAAAACGCGTTAAAGCAACCGCCTCATCGGTACTGTTAGACCCGCTCCCCGCAATCACCGGCACACGCCCTGAAGCTGCCTCTATGCACAGGCTGATCACCCGCTTGTGCTCTTCATGATTAAGAGTTGGCGACTCCCCCGTTGTGCCACAAGGTACAATCCCGTGAGTTCTCTGCGCTATATGCCAATCCACCAAAGACTGCAATGCCGGCTCATCCACTGCGCCATCACGAAACGGCGTAATCAGGGCAACAATAGATCCCTTAAACATATTACGTTCCTACTCTCTTTCACTGCCGACCTCCACAATACCGCCGGACAAGCCCGCACGGCAAGCCTTGCCGCCAAACGCGATACTACACAACGCCATATAAGCGACTCTCCGACGTCCTTGACATTCATGTCAAACCGACAGACCCTAACACAATCCACAAAAACAGGAGGCGAATAGCCGGTGTCCCTTATCAGAAGAATTTTGGCCCCTGTCATATCGGCACGACTCACGGACTCCAAACGGCGGGATAAACGCCGCGCGGCAGAGGAAAACCGGCGCCGTGCCGCCGGGGAACCTCATTGCATCCGGTATTTTCACCAAGTTGACGACCCCTACAGTCACCTTGCCGCACAGCGGTTGGATAACCTCAAACATACCTATACTATTGAGTTGACTCCCACTCTGGTTACCCCTCCCGATGAAGCTGCCGCTCCTGAGAGCGAAAAACTCATTGCCTATTCCCGTAAGGATGCCGCGGATATTGCCCCATGGTATGGTCTCCGTTACACAGACCCGTGCCGACAACCCAATGAGACTCAATTAAATCTCGCAAAGCGGATTCTGGCGGCCAGCATACCGGAGGAGTTCCCCGCCTCCGCCGTAGAAGTCGGAGAGGCCTTATGGGCAGGTGATGAAGCCACCCTCAGCACTCTGGCACAAAAACACGGAACGGCCTCCGAAGAAGAAACCGTCCGCGCTATAGAAGACGGCACAAAGATGCGCCAGAGTCTTGGTCATTACCTAAGCGGCACTTTCCACTACGGCGGAGAATGGTATTGGGGCGTTGACCGCTTATTGTATCTTGAGGAACGTCTCACGGCCCTCGGTGTTGGCTTACCGGGTAAACCTCCGGTGGTCCCGCGCCCTCAGCCTCAAGCCCCTGAGGGATGTGGTACCGGACAAACCCTTACGTTTGTTCCCTCCCTGCGCAGCCCCTATAGCGCCATCGCTACCCCTCCTGTTCTGGATATGGTGCAACGCCTAGGCGTAACTCTGGACCTGGAACCAGTATTGCCTATGGTTATGCGCGGTCTCCCAGTGCCGGTTTCCAAACAACGTTATATTATGCATGACGCAAAGCGTGAGGCAGACTGGGCGAACGTTCCCTTCGGACGAATATGTGACCCGGTGGGCCGCCCTGTTGAGCGGGGGTTTTCGCTCTTTCTCTGGGCCCGCGAACAAGGGCGCGCTGAGGATTATCTGCGCAGTTTCATGAATGCGGTCTGGGCGCGGGGGGTGGATGCCGGAAGTGACCGGGGGTTGCAGCGCATCGTCACCGATGCCGGTCTGGACTGGAAACAAGCCAAAGCCATTGTCGGCAACGATGACTGGCGTGAAGAGATAGAACAAAACCGGCGGAGGTTGTTTGACCTTGGTCTTTGGGGCGTGCCGAGTTTTTATCTGACAAGCTCAGGCAATGAGCCGTTGTTTTCAACGTGGGGACAAGATAGGTTATGGCTCGTAGAAGCTGAAATTGCACGGCGCGCAGGGGTTGAACTCATACGGAGCTGACAACATGCCCCGACTGCACCCTGTTTTTGCCTTATGTTAAACGTCAAACTCATCTCTAAAAACGGAATAGATACAGCTCCCCTGCCGGGCGGGATGCCACAATGGGACAGTGTGTGCTTTCTTCTGGACCCCCAAGCCCGAAACTACGACTGGCTCGTGGTGGTTGATGATTTACCCTTCAACATCAATCACAAATGGCGGCTGGGACGCGAACATCTCGCCTGTCCTCAGGAACACACTATATTGCTGACCTATGAACCTTCAGCCGTGAAACTCTATAGCGCCGGATATGCTGCACAATTCGGCCTCGTCCTAACCAGTCACGAACCGGACGCTCTTCCCCACCCTAACCGAATAGACATGCCTCCCATGGGATCATGGCTTTACCGAGGCACCCATGATGAATTATGCGCTGCACCCACGCCACCGGTCAAAACCCGTACCATCTCCACTCTATGCTCCAACAAACAGATGCGCCACACCTGGCATAATCTGCGGTTTCATTTCACCCGCCGCTTGCAAGAAGCCCTCCCGGAAATGGACGTCTATGGTCGGGGAATTAATCCTATTGACGAAAAAGTCGATGCCATCGACCCCTACCGCTATCATATAGCCATAGAAAACCACATAGCCCCTTACCATTGGACGGAAAAACTAGCCGATGCATTCCTTGGATGCACCCTGCCCTTTTATGCGGGATGTCCCAACGCCGCAGATTTTTTTCCGGAAGCAAGTTTCATCCCCATAGATATAACGGATTTCAACGGTACACTCTCAACGATCCGTCAGGTCATTGACAATAATGGATATGAAAAACGTCTCCCCGCCATTCTTGAGGCCCGCCGCCGCCTTCTGGAGGAGCAAAACCTGTTCGCCATGCTGGCGAAAATCATCACGAAGCGCCATGACAATCAGGCCTCTTTATCAAGCCGGAACGCCTCAACACGCTCCGGCAATATTATATATGGGCGGCGCATGATAAGAATGCTAAACATCCCGGATACGATACGGACTTTCCGGACATTATACCGGAGGCGTCAAAAGCAGAAAAAGATGAGCAAATTAAGTTATAAGGCAGGACAATAGTGGCAAATAAGAAAAAAATTGCTCTGGTTACGGGCACAACAGGTCAAGATGGCAGCCTGCTAACGGAGTTTCTATTAAACAAGGGATATATTGTCCACGGCGTTAAACGCAGATCCTCCAGTTTTAACACCAACCGCATCAACCATCTTTACAGAGATCCCCATGACGGCGAGACCAATTTTTTCATGCACTATGGTGACATGATTGATAGTAGCAATCTTGTGCGGTTAGTTCAGGAGGTGCAACCGGACGAAATTTACAATCTTGCAGCCCAAAGCCATGTGCGGGTTAGTTTTGATACCGCCGAATATACCGCCAACACCAATGCACTGGGTGCTCTCAGACTTCTTGAAGCGGTGCAACTGCTCAACCTAAAAGATAAAACCCGGTTCTATCAGGCCTCCACCTCGGAGCTCTATGGAACGGCACCACCACCGCAAAATGAACACACACCCTTTCTGCCCCAAAGCCCTTACGCAACAGCCAAACTGTTTGCCTATTGGATTACCGTCAACTACCGGGAGGCCTACGGTCTGCACGCCTCCAACGGTATTTTGTTCAATCATGAAAGTCCCGTACGGGGCGAAACATTCGTGTCCCGCAAAGTAACCCAAGCAGTAGCCCGCATCCATCTCGGGCTACAAGAGGTCTGCTATCTTGGCAATCTGGATGCCCTGCGCGACTGGGGACACGCCCGCGACTTTGTTGAGGGCATGTGGTTGATGCTACAGCAGGATGAACCCGGAGACTATGTGTTGGCAACCGGTGAAACTCAATCCGTACGCACCTTTGTAGAGACTGCCTTTCAGGAAATAGGTGTAACGATCAAGTGGCAAGGCAAGGGAACGGATGAAGTGGGGGTAGATGCGGCCAATGGTAAAGTTCGCATTCGCGTTGACTCACGTTATTTTCGCCCCAATGAGGTTGATGTTCTGTGTGGCGACCCCAGCAAAGCGCAACAATGCCTTGGCTGGCATCACAAGACGGATTTTAAGGATCTGGTCAAAGAAATGGTGGCCGCTGATCTTAGCCTGATGAAACAAGATAATAGCCGGACGGAATAAACCGACCACACATTAAGGATAGATCATGGCCGGAAGAATAAAACACATTATGGTGACAGGAGGTACCGGCTTTCTGGGACGGCACATTGTCACCGAGGGAAAGAGCGCAGGTTATATTGTCCATGCCCCTTCTCACAAAGATGTTGATATAGAAACCGGTGAAGGCCTTAAAGAATGGTTTAAGAACCGCCGCAAAGACGGCACTCCTATCAATGCCGTTATCCACTCGGCGGCCTATTATGGCGGTCTGGGTTTTCTGGAAACGGATCCCTTTGGTATAGCGACACGCAATATACGCATGGCGGTTAATGTTTTTGAGACAGCCGTCAGGGCGGGTGTGAAAAAGTTCGTCTCTGTGGGCAGCAGTTGTTCATACCCGGAAAAAATAACCGGTGAAATGTACGAGGAAGATATTTTTCAGGGGCGGTGTCATGAATCCGTTGAAGCGTACGGCTTTTCCAAACGTGTACATCTGGTTCTCATGGCGGCAGCACGGCGGCAATATGATATGGAGTGTGTGCAAATAGCCCTTACCAATTTATATGGCGAGCATGATGTTTTTGGAGAAGCCCGCTCTCATGCAATCAGCGCCCTCATCAAGAAGGTTGCCGATGCCCATCAATCCGGCGGGCGGGTCAAGGCGTGGGGAACCGGTACTCCTATGCGCCAGTTTGTTTATGTGAGAGATGCCGCCAAGGTTATTGTGCGGGCCATTACATTTCCCGGAGATGACTGGCCTGTCAATGTTGGCGGTGAAGAGGTCAGCGTTCGCGATTTAACACACACTATCACTGACCATATCAATTTGCCTCGTGACCGTATTGACTGGGACACTTCTCAGCCTGACGGAGTCCACCGAAAGGCCGTCAGCGACGAAAAATTGCGGAGGCTATGGCCTGAATACCGCCCCGTCCCTTTCCACGAAGGGTTGAAGAAAACCATTCAATGGTATCTTGCCAACAAAGAAAGTGCTGACCTGCGCCCGTGAAACCATAGACGGCCACAGCCGCCACTATCCCGCCCGATGGGTTTTGATACGGGGCAATAGAATCAAGATGAGCAAAAAGACCAACATCATCCCACCACCTTCGTGCCTGCACGTGATGTGGCGGAGATGGATTGAGTTCGTTTGCGCTCATCGCTCCTCATACTCTCCCTGAGATTTTAGGTAATCAAACACCAGCGTTGCTATTTTTTCCGGTTGCTCCGGCAACAAAGCATGACCGGCAGCCTCAAGTTCGGCTACGGAGATTTGGTCGCCATAAGATTCTTTGAGATGTGCTACCGTATCTTCAACTGGTGCAATCGTATCCGCCTTGCCCGCGATGACCAACATGGGACGCCCCCCACCGCTCCAGAAACTCTCATAAGAGACAGATTGCACCGCACTTGACTGCAAAGTAGCGGTATCCGGATACCAATTATCTATCCACTCCGGTGGCACAGGATTGCCCTCAGCAAAAAGGGCATAGCGAATGTCTTCAAGGCGCCTCTCCTCAGGATCCTCCAAAACAAACGTACCGATGAGTGCGTCTCTCGCCTTTTTAGCAATGGGAACCTTACCACCCGCCGCCAATAAAACCAGCGCCCTAACACGCACCGGATACATGACCGCTACGGTGCGCGCAAGGCGGTTACCGAAAGCATGACCAATGATGAAAACCGGAACCTCCCCTGCTTCAGCATCTATAACCGCGACAATATCCTCCGCCAAGTCTCCCATTGTGGGATTTTCAATGCCTCTATCCGTACCCCCAACACCACGCGGCTGGACGGCAATCGTGCGGTAACCCTTATCACTCAACCGAGCGGCCAGATGGTTAAAATCTTCCGCCGGGCGACCCAGACTCGCCAACATCACTACCACAGACCCCGCCCCCGATGCTAAATAGGACACTTGCCCATGAGGTGTTGTTACTGTGTGGTGTTTTGCAGACATCTCCCCACTTTCCATTTATGTTACTTGATATTCAGAGTTCTCTGTACATCACATAAGCATCCGTCAGCCCTAAATGCTTGTGATTAAAAGATTTCGGCAAAGCTCCGATAATCTCAAACCCAAGTTTCTGCCATAAGGCAACTGCCGGTTCATTGGTAGAAACAACCATATTAAACTGCATAAATTTGTACCCCAACTCTTTGGCCGTCAGTAAGGCATGCTCTCCCATTTGATATCCAACACCCCTGCTCCGCGCCCTGGGGCTCACCATAAAACCCGCATTTGCAACATGAGACCCCGGGCCCGGCTGATTATCCTTAATCATGTATGTACCCCAAATATCCTGCCCCTCCACAGCCACAAAAACATGATGCCTGTCATTCATCCAATAGGACAACACATCACTTTTTGAAGCGTCCGGCTCAAAGGTATACGTATCGCCTCCAGCGATAACGGGCTTCATAATCTGCCACATCCTGTCCACATCGGCTTCTTTTGCACGTCTTATATTCATGAACTCTACGAAACATAAAAAGACAAATTTCGGTTATCACCATACCATAACTACTGCCAGACTCTATAATTTGACCGGCTGAAAGCGCAGATATGCCTGCATACACCACCCCCGTTTTGAGTTCCTTGCATTCTCCAGCCCGATCGGATATAAGGCCTTTGAGTTTTCGTTACTCTTGCGAGAATGATACTATCTATTGATAGTGCGCTCTGACGAAGAGTTGCCTGAAGATCTTCCTAAATTGTTGATCCTAAGCGTTTGAATAAGAGTGACCGGTCAGACTGCATGGTGTGGTTTTACTGGGATGAATACTACTGAAAAACCTAAACGCTAAAGGAAAATATCATGACAAACGGTACTGTAAAATGGTTCAACACAACTAAGGGATATGGCTTCATTGCTCCTGAGGATGGTTCAAAAGATGTCTTTGTTCATATCAGCGCATTAGAAAAAGCCGGCCTGCGTCAACTGGATGAGGGACAGAAAGTCTCCTTTGAGACGGCAACAAACAAAGGCAAGACATCGGCTGTCAACATTCAGCTAGACGACGCCTCTTAAACTATTTTTCATACGATTTCTAATCATTCAGACCAGCCGTGCCACCATATATTGACGGTAGCGGATGGTTGTGCCCGGAAGGACCTGGATAAGGTCATTTATCCAGCCTTTGTGAGCCGTAGATGATGGTTTCCGGCCTGTCCTGCGGCTCACTTCCGCACGATGTGTCTTATCAGTATTGAGGTTCGTCAAGCTGCCGAGTCTCATCAAGCGGCCGAATCTCGTTCAGTCGCCGGACCTCATTCAGCCGGCGATAGGCTTCAGTATTCTCAAGGGCCTTATTACCCAGAATATAACCAAAAGGGGTGTTCCCCCAGATGTCCTGCGCCATGTCATTAGCCCCATAGTCCAATAACAGCTCCACCACTGCCGATGTTTTGCTATTGGCCGCTGCCATATGCAGGGGTGTTTTATTGTACTGATCAAGGGCCTCTATGTCGGCTCCATAATTCAACAACAGTTCCACCACTGCCGGTATCTCACTATTGGCCACTGCCGCATGCAGGGGTGTTTTCTTATATCGGTCGCGTACCTCTATGTCCGCCCCATTGTCCAGTAACAGTTGCACCACCGCCGGTGTTTTGCTATTGATCGCTGCCGCATGCAGAGGTGTTTTCTTATATTGATCAAGAGCCTCTATGTCGGCTCCGCGAGCCAGTAACAGTTGCGCCACTGCCGGTGTTTCGCTATACGCCGCCGCTAAATGCAGAGGCTTTCTCCCATTCTTGTTGCGGGCTTCTATATCAGCGCCGCGATCCAGTAGAAGTTTCACCACCGCCGGTGTCCGGTTAAACGCCGCTGCAACATGCAAGGCCGTTACTCCATACTTAGTGCGGGCCTCTATATCGGCTCCGCGGGCCAGTAATGCTTGCATCCCACCCGGTGTTGAGATGTTACCCGCCGCATAATGCAGAGGACCTCCCTCATCCCTATCAAAGGCTCTAACATCAGCGCCCTGAAGAAGAGCAACCCTAACATCCACCAGCGTTGCCGTCTGCCAAAACCTTTTATCCAGCAACACATTACCTTGCGTCTCCGGCAATGCACTCTCCTGTGCCTGAAGGGGAGATAGCAAGACAGTCAATAAAAGAAGCTCTCCTAAAAAGATGCTCGCTTTTGTTTTCATGCTGAATTCTCCGGGCCATGTTTCTCTTAAACTGAAATACTACCCAAGGTTCCTCTTAGTTTTCTTTGCCGTATGTTAGGGCAATATCTGTATTGCGGCAAGACGTGCACACCTCCGCCTGCGGTAAGCGGCACGTCCAACTTTATCTGCTCATTGAGGTAAATCCTCAGAAAACAGAAAACTAAATTCAGGGTCTTTGACCAGATCATTTTCAATCCCGTCAGCGTTTCCGGTTTTAGTGATAATAGCCACACCAGAACTCCAGTTCATGTAGCTCAGTGAAAAATCATCTGTACATCTAAACACCTCCAATAGTGCATCTACCCTTGGCCCGTGCCGGTCCGGCCAGTTACTTTGCGGTAATAAGTCGTCAATTATGTATAGTCCACCCTTGTCCAAGGTGCGGAGTGCATGATTCAGGTTGCTATATTTCCCAGGCCAAGCATCTGCAAAAATAAACGAAAACTGACGCCGTTCGCATTTCTTCAAAAAAGTACCCGCATCTTCAACGATAAAACGAACATTTTTTTGACCTTCAAGAACAGTTTGTGCCACCTGAGAATATGTTGCGTCAATATCAATTGTAATCAGCTCTGCCTCCTGAGACATCAACTGCGCAATAAAGAGAGTTGATATACCAGTTCCCGTTCCGATCTCCAGTAAATGCTTGTGACACGGAATTGAAGCGAGGTTTGCGCAAAGTTCTGCAACCTCCATATCGCACGACATATCGAACCCCAGTTTCCTGTTTTCCGACACAATCGCGTTTATCTGATTTCGGAGTTTATCTTTCAGGAGCATTCATTTTCTCCGGTTTCTGTTTAGTTAATGTCAAGAAGGTGCTTTTGTTACCCCAGTTTTTAGGAGTATCCTTTAGGGATAAAAATAAAGAGGTGGGGAGGGTCGTTATATTATTTTTATTGAGTAAAACTCAATAAAATATAGGGTGGCGGAGAGGAAGGGATTCGAACCCTCGATGGGCTATAAACCCATACTCCCTTAGCAGGGGAGCGCCTTCAGCCACTCGGCCACCTCTCCACCTTCCTAGCTAAAGGAAGATGGCCGGCATGGCAAGCCACCCTGCAACAGATGAACAGGATGGAAAAACTCGCTATAAAGATAAGAGATGCCGAATTCAAGCCAAACCCAGCACCCTTCTCTCTCCGTGCCCGACAGAGCCGCATGGGAAGCACTCGCCACCGACACCTTGCGAGGTAGGCCTTTATCGGCCCTCGACGGACATACGGAAGACGGACTGCCCATCCACCCCCTTTACTGGGCAGGTAATCAGGCGGCCCTGCCCTATCTGCCCCGCCCCCGGCGC
>JBAJNM010000021.1 GCA_036881865.1 Parvularculales bacterium
CACGTTACCCGATACGGATACGGATCGGGATGCACTTGAATTCAAGCCGGTTGAAGGCAATCAGAAGAGCACCACAAACGGATCTTTCACAATCTCATCGGAAGGAAATTTGGTCTGGACGCCAACCTTGTCCACCTTCACTGGCACTGAAATATTCGATGTGGTAATTATCGACGATAAGGGCGGTGAAAAGACCAAACCGGTCACCATCACTGTTAATCCAGCCCTTGAGGCGACCGGGGGTGCAACCAAAGGGGTCTATGCGGCTTACGAAGACAACCCGATGCGCGATCCCGAGGGGCAGCTGACTTTCGCCGATCCCAACCGGACGGGCTACGACCTCCATGTCAAAAAGGCATCACTCCAGACCGCCGGCACAGCCATAACGGTTGATGACACCACCGTCACCCTTCAATACGGCACACTGACCGTCGATAAGAACGGCTACTGGGCATATGAGCTGGATAATACCAATGTCGCAGTCAACGCACTTGACGGCGATGAAGATGACAATGATGGAAATCTGGGATCATTGACGGAATCGATCACATTTACCTATAGCCGTGCTGATGACCCGCTGACAACAAATATCAATGAGGCTGCATCAGTGAGCAAAACCATAGATATCACCATCAATGGAGCTACTGATAAAAGAGGCCAACAACCTCCTAGGGAATATAGAGATACCACTGATGATTTATCATATATGTTATTTGTTGACTCGTATTGGAGTTTAACTGGTGGAAATGGTAACGACGTAATCCATGGATCAAATTACTCTGACGGCATTTATGACAGGGTAGGCGATGATTGGATATATACATATGGCAGTGACGATAGCTTTTATATGAACATAGGAAAAGGAAATGATGTATATGATGGTGGAACAGGGGATGCCGACAGTATCACATTTAATAAACACCCTTCGTACAGAACAAATTCATTTGCTATCCAATTTAAACTTAATGATGAAACTAAGTGGAAGTTCGATCCCTTTACTAAAAGCTGGTTGTCGAATGCTGATTCAACTTCAACGAATTATGGTGATTTCACATTTGTCCGCATGTGGATAGATAGCAATGGTAACGGCCTCCCCGATGTTGATGATGAATACAATTATCTGGCAAATATTGAACGAATGGCATTATTCAATGCATCAATTTCTAATGATGTCATTGAAGGCGGTAGTAGGAGCGATAATATTCATGGCCGTGGTGGTGATGATGTAATAAACGGCGGAGGTGGTGATGATGGGATACATGGTGGAGCAGGTGATGATGTTGTTGATGGCGGCGGTGGTATTGATACTTATCATTTATCTGGCTGGCGTGCAGGGAGTCATTATTCACTAAATATAAATTTAGAGGATAACACTCGCTGGAAGTTTAATGATGACAATGATGCGTGGGAGTCTGGGACAACGCCAGATTATACTCATTTTCGGATATGGCACGATCTTGATGATGATGGTGTGGAAGATACGACTGATGAATTTGATTACATCATCAATTTTGAAAAGTTGTATGTTTTTGTGAATGGTGGGAATTACAATCACATCGTTGGGGGAAGCAAAGGTGATAGGTTAGATGTGGATTTACAGGAAAGTAATAGCATTCTTGATGGTGGTGATGGACAGGATACGATTAGATTAAATTATAATATTTTAGGTGAAACCTTTAATGCCGAAACTACAACAAGGTGGAGGCTAGATTCTGATAATATTTGGACGCAAGTGAATAGCCCATCATTAAATGACTATATTCGGATATGGCTGGATAGTAATGGGAATGGTGAAGATGATGAATCTGATAACTACACTTATATTCGAAATTTTGAAAATTATGAAATCTATGCGATTTCAAACCTCGGTTACGATTCTACTGGCTCTGTAGGCAACGACTCCTTAGGTGGTGGCGGTGGAAATGATACACTTAGTGGACGCGGTGGCAATGATCATATTTTTGGGGGCCGGGGAGATGACCTGATATTTGGTGGTTCGGGCAGAAATACGCTAATTGGTGGAGAGGGAGATGATTATTTTGCGATTTATCAGGGGCCTCACAGCATTAAAATGTGCAATCTTAATGAGGTTCTAGATTTCAGTTCAGCTAACATTTCAGAATATTATGGTGGAACAAATACAGAAAGTGGAGATGATAAAGTCCGTGTTTACACAGATTTAGGGAATGAAACCACACTAGAATCCCTGAAATTAGCCGCCAATATTCGCTGGACACAAAATAGTGACTATAACTATGATAATGTTGAAGGAGACAGAAATTATTATAATGATAGCAGTTTGAACGACACTATCATCTATGATACTCGAGGTACTGATGATAAAAGTGATGATGTTGTTCTCATGGTTCTGCAAGATTTCGCCACTCTCTTCACAATGGCGTATTTCGATGTCCGTAAACATCCCATTACCGTTACAGGTTCTGATTCTGCTTATGAAGACAATTCATTGCGTGATCCCTCAGGGCAGGCAACTCTCGCAGACACGACGCTGACAGGCTATAGCCTCATAGTCGGTTCAACTGTAATAGCAACCGATGACACCGAGATCACCCTCGATTATGGAACGCTGACGGTCAATCAGGGTGGTAGCTGGTCCTATGCACTGGATAATGGCAATACATCTGTAAATACCCTTGACGGTGGAGACAGATTATCAGAGTGGGTAACATTCTACTATTCACGCCTTGATAATCTATCAACAACGAATGTCGATGAATCCGACACTCTTAGCAGAACCCTTGAGATCAAAATCAACGGCTCTACGGACGTGACCACGGCAAACAACCGTACTGCCACGGAAGATCTGACCTATGTGTCCACCCATACGTCAACCACCGAAACACTGACCGTGACCGGTGGTTCCGGAGACGATGTTCTCACTGGCTCTTCCGGAGCCGAGGCCTTCCTTGGCCGCGATGGTAAAGACCGGATCGATGGCGGCGGCGGGGATGATATGTTCTATATCTGCGCCGGTATGGGCAGTGATGTAGTCGATGGTGGCGCGGGTACGGGCGATGCGCTGTATTTCAACTATGACGGCGAAGAGACGAACACAAGCACCAAGGCCGTCACGTTTGACCTGAATGACGGCACAAGGTGGAAATACAGCGCTTCAACGCAAAGCTGGGGTTCCGCCACATCATCGAACCAGAACTACGCCACCTACAAGCATGTCCGCATCTGGGTCGACAGCAACGGTAACGGTGATGAAGATACTACGGATGAATACCACTATCTGACCGGGATTGAAGAAATTGCCGCCTTCCTGGGATCAACCCAGGATGATGTCCTTGACGGCGGAGCCGGGAATGACACGATTCATGGCTCCGGCGGTGATGACGTGATCAACGGCGGCGGCGGTGACGATCATCTTGGCGGCGGAAACGGTGACGATGAGATCGATGGCGGGTCTGGCAGTAACACGTATATCTCTCACTATGGGGCGCGGTCATCAGACCCCTATACGATCCACATAAATCTTGGTGATAAAACCCTCTACAAGAAGGATACCGATGGTGATTGGGATGACGGATCGGCATCCGATGGCCACACCCATGTCAAAGTCTGGTATGATCTTGGTAGCAACGGCAATGTCGATACCACGGACGAATTCGACTACATCACCAATATTCAAAAACTGGCCATCGTGGGCGGCAGCGGCAATGACAGGCTGACCGGTGGTGCTGATAATGACGATCTTGATGGCGGTGCCGGCAGTGACAATCTGAACGGCGGGGCCGGGGATGACACGCTTGCGGGCGGTGCGGGCCGTGACTTGCTGATCGGGGGCAAGGGCAACGATACTTTCGTCCTCAATCTGGATGGGGTTCTGGGCGACCTTGACGATATCCGTGATTTCAGTTCGGGCACGACATCAGGAAACCACCGCTACAATACTAAGACAAAGGGCGGGAACGACAAGATCGAGGTCGAGGTATCAGGTGGCTTGGCGGCTCTTCAGGCCAGAATTGATGCCGGGACTTCAACTGACTTGCTGGATGCCCTGGAGGACATACTCGATATAGATGTTTCCGTTGAGCGTTTTAACTACAGTGCCATCAACCTAAAGGGAGATGGTAAGAATGAAGGCAGTGATAATGACACCGTTATCTATGACACCAGTGGCGCAACGAATGTCGCGCTGGTGGTGGTGCAGGATTACACCCTGGCTTTCGAAGATTTCAGTATCGTTGAACCTGAAGTCGCCTGAGGGGCATAACCTCGGGACGTGTATCTGCTCCTCCGATACTTCTGGGGGAGGGTTGCCATAGGGCAGCAAACTTTCGCCCATCCTATAACATATGATGCTAAATTATAAATGGCCTTTCCCATCTCCCCTGCCTGCCAGGATAGTATGGTCTATTTTCCATCCACATACGCGTCAGCCATCTGATATATATTATTTCCATATATAATTTATGTTAACGATATTCTGTCAATTATGTTCAGTTTTCATGTTGTATGATATATTATTTGCTATTTGAAAATAAGCAAAAAATATCAATTTTTATTTAATTTATTACTGATTTCTATCCATCGATCATCAGTCATTTTATTTTTAAATTGATTTCGGTATTGTTTTACATTGTTGGCGACATTCGACAGTAATTCATCCCCAAATTCTGATAAATGTACTAAAACACGCCGTTTATTATTTGGGTCATTGATTCGATATACGAGTGCTTTTTTTGAGAGTCGGTCCACGTTCTTTGAAACGTTTGGCATATTTATGCCCTGTAGATTTGACAAAGTTGTCATGTCAAGACTCTTATTAGATTTAAGGCAAATCAAAATCAGCCATTCTTCCGGAGATATATCGCAATCCTTAATGGCGTCCTTAAGCAGGGCGCGCCATTCATATCGCAAGCGGAATAGCATTAAACTAAATGTAGCAATTTCTTTGTTCATGAGGAGTTATCGCACCTGTTAAATAACAGCACAGTTTAATATATGAGCATATAAATGTATATATTGCATTAGAAAATATAAGGTAATGGTATGGAAAAGCAAGATCAATAGAAACAATATAGAAACAATATAATCTAAATAATATAAGGGGTTAAACTTCTTTAGAACATGTTAGGCAATATTATCTTTGAGGAAATAAGTCTATAAAATCTAACAAAAGGTAAATAATACCACCTTATATTACCCATCCCATACTCGACAAATTTATATTTGTTTTCTTTAGAAAATATATTAAAAAGGCAATTCAAACCGGATGTGATGGGGCATTTATGCCGATGCATCCTTTGTTGTTAAATTGGTGCATTGGTTAGATTGAACTACCTAATTTAATTAATACGCTATACCAACATTTTATGACATCGTGATTATGTCAGGGCTGTTAACTTGGAGAGATCTTACAATGAAAAAGATAACTAACGACGATTTCAAAGAAATTGATGTTTCAAAAATTCATCTAAACCCCGACAATCCAAGACATAGACGCATCAATGATCAAAAAGAAGTGATCAAACACTTATGTAAAGAGGAAAAGATTTCTTTTCTGGCTGAAGACATAGCTGTGTCTGGTTTAAATCCAGGAGATAATTTCATCGTATTTCCATCAAATAACAGTGGCCATTACATTTGTGCGGAGGGTAACAGACGGCTATGTGCAATAAAATTATTAAACGATCCTGATCTTGTTCCGGAAAATTTAAAGAAAAGATTCTCGAAATTACCTAAGACAGATACCATAAGAACAATTCGTGCTGCAATTATTCAAGATCAAGATAGAATTAAATTTTGGTTAAATAGAATACACGGTGGTGAGGATGGTGGTCGGGGAAGAAGACAATGGGGTGCCGAGGAAAAAGCCCGAAACACGGGATATAATAAAAACGTTCATGCGATTTATTTAATGGATTTCGCGGACCGCGTTGGACTGATAACACCGGCAGAAAGAAAAGGACGCCTATCCACTGTTCAACGATATGTCACGGCAGGACCATTTCAATTAATTTGGGAATTATCTTTTGAGGAAACTGGAATAATAAAAACAACAAGAAGCAGAAATGATATTGCAATTTACTTAAACAAATTTATTAGAGATGTCGCTGGTAAAAAAATTAACACCAGAGCTAAGTCAAAAGACATTGCAAAATATTTGAAAGAGTATAATAAGCTAGACAGCATAGACAATGAAACCGTAGAGGCGTGGGAAATTCATACATTAAAGTTGCAGTTATCGAAAAAAAATAAAACAAAAGAATTAGGAAGATCCAATGCTAATGGACTAAGTAAGAAAACAAGCAAAGCTGCCAGCCTTATAAATTTATATTATGATGAAAACCTTGAAAAATCATTATCTGCACTTAATAACTATAAATTAATGCATCTCTACAATTCTTTGTGTAAGATTCATATAAAAGATAATGAATGTATGCTAACTGTCGGTGTCTGGTGTTTCTTAGAGACTTTAACCTCTATATGCGGTAGAAATGAAAATACTCCATTTATTTCTTTTCTTTCTAAATCAAAAATTAATAGTTTGGTTATTAAAAATAACTCAAAATCGATCAATGAAGCATTAGGTAGAATTTCACGCAATGGAAACACAACTAAACATGATGGAACATCCGGATCATTTAACGGCCCACAACTATATAATGATTTTGAAACAATAACCCCCCTGATTTCAAAGTTAGTTGAAGATGCAATTATTAATAGAGTTTCATAATTCTTTCAGTTATTACACTATAATCTGCTACGGTCGTTGATATGCCTAAAAGTTATTCCCCGCTAAGATATCCAGGTGGTAAATCATCGATTGCCCCCTTTATATCGAATGTGATCAACTTAAATCAATTCAATTTATATAGTTATGTTGAACCGTATGCTGGAGGTGCGGGATTAGCACTCAAACTCATGTTTGATGGCTATGTTAGTGATATTTACCTAAATGATATTGACCCCTCTATCTGGAGTTTTTGGCACATCTTACTTGAGTTTCCCGATGAATTTATTGGAATGATTAACGATACAAATGTGACTGTAGATGAATGGTATAAACAACGTGAAATTCATATAAAACAAGACATTTCTGACCCGTTATCATTAGGGTTTTCGACCTTTTTTCTGAATAGGGTAAATCGTTCAGGAATTATTTCCAGAGCCGGCGTCATTGGTGGACTCAATCAAGAAGGAAATTATAAAATCGATTGTCGCTTTAACAAAGAAACACTGATCAAACGTATAAATCGCATTAAACTATATAAATCACGGATTTATTTATCAAAATTGGATGCCGTGAAATTCATGAAAAAGACATCATTCCCCGATAATTCATTTTTTTGTATTGATCCGCCATATTACAAAAAAGGATCAGTGTTATATTCGAGTTTCTATCTTCCCAGTGACCATGAGGAGGTTTCAAGAATAATTGGGAATCTCAATCAGCCATGGATAGTCACATACGATAACGAACCATCAATACGGAGACTTTACAAAAACTATAGACAATTCACATTTGATATATATTACTCTGTCCATACCAAACGCACTGGGAAGGAGTTGTTAGTTCCTTCAAAAGGATTAAAAATTCCTCAAGACATTAGATCAAGGCAAATAACACCAATAAGGGGATATGCAATACTGTAATTAAAATGTGAAGTGACATGCCTTCATCCATTGGTCCACTCGCAATGTTAGTAAAATTAATGCAGTGCGGTAATGTTGCCACATGCAACCTGTCCATTTGGTTTATTATGACAGGTCGGTTCAACTAGAAACTTCCTTTCGGGAGTGGGTTCCCAATCTCCATCAAAAGGAATCCCATTTGGATGTCTTTTGTAATTCTAACATTCTATACCCACACCAACACCATTTGTTCGTGATATGATAAGTTTGATCAATTCTATATCACGGCATACAGCGTAACGTAATTATATCTCGCAAAATCAATATGTAATATTTGCCCGGTTCGGGTAACGGGCGTTACTATTCAGGGCGGTCGGCTGTCAGGTGGTAAAATTTGCGAATCGTGAAAGTAATGTTCCATCTAACCAGCAGTCAAACAGAGATGAATGCTTCCCACTTCAAGATAACTTTATTGTCTATGAACTTCGTTTCGTGGAACAAAGTAGTCTTTTTTTCATAAGGATGGGTAATATCAAGTAAGTTGTTGCCGTGTCTGATATTATACACTTGCCGAGTATAATTTAGTCACGTAAACAGTAGGATAAACATGTAATAGTAGTGAGTGATAACCATGCGTTTTGATCCTATAAACCCAAATTATGAAGATGATACACGCCAAAGTTTTACTCACATGACTGCACTAGCCACCTTGGGTATGGAGTTAAATGGTATTGCCCCGGGTCAAATTGAGCTTTTGCTGGTCAAGCACAAAAGTTACACCCAGCAGATGGGTTTTCTACATGGCGGAATATTGACCACGGGCTTGGATGGTGCATGCGGTTTAGCCGCTATGACGTTGACGCCGAAAAGTAATGAAATCATGACGATTGAACTGAAAACGACTTTCTTAGCTCCTGCCAGCCAAGTGTCTATCCTCTTCATCGGCACAGTCACAAAACCAGGGCGGCGTATTGTGTTTACTGATGGTGAAGCATTTGGTCTGGATGGTGATGACCGGGTACTTCTGGCAAAGATGAGCGCTACTATGTATTGTAAGGAGGCATTATGAGTAATGGTTTATTGATCGATTTTCCGGGGTTTGACCAGCACAAGGCCAATGATCATTGTTACCAATGCGCCCCAGACCCAGAGCGTATGAACCTCATCAAAGATCGCGAGCCCCCAGAATACACCTGCCAAGGTTACGATATAGCCTGTCTGACTGGCAAAAACCGGTCCGTAACGGCTCACGGCGTGGATAAACATCGTATAAGCTATTACGGACCCTAATCCGAGCCCTACCAAAGCTATATCAACTTCTGACATCTCCAGGCTTGGCCAGACAAAACTATTTGACCAATATACAATGGGCCCGGTTATCAATACTGCCGCAGTATTCATTCCCAGCGATAGCCGGACCGGCCCCAAAGCTACAGCTGACCTTGCCGCCAGGATGATGTTTTCCGCTGTGGAGCACAGGATCGCAATCATGACGAAAAGTATCCAGAATATGTCAGATTGATCGGGCAGGCTGTTTTCTGGTAACACAATCATCAAGATCGCGACCACACCCATCATAATTCTAGCATTTCTGAAGTCTAGGTTTCAGGCGAATCGCTCATTATCAGGGATTCATTATCTGCTTAGCATTTCAAATACTCACATCAGCAAATATATTTCATCCAGGTTCCTGTTTCATAAAAAGTCAATAAATATAGCCAGTTAGATTAGTGATATAATGTAAATACTATAAATAATAAATATTACTAAATAAATAATTTATTGACCAGGTGGATATATTGATTCGAAAATGACTGAAACTTTTAGAATGGGGAGAATTTCAGATGGCTACGATTCAAATCCAAAGAGGCGCAACTCCAGGCCAGACATTCAACGGTGGTGCGGGTGTCGACACCTATACCATCCATAACGACCTTGATCAGAGCGTCACTATCAATGACTCGGGTTCAGAAACCAACAACAAGATTGTTTTCAACACTGATGTAAGTGTTAGGAGAATTACAGAATATTCTCCTGAGGATGGTGTTCCGACACTGGCCTATCGGGTAACTCTGAATACGGGTGCTATAATCACTATTTATGAATTTGATAATTATAGTTATTCCGTAAATGGAATTGAATATACCAACGCGAATTTCATTTCAGAATTTAGCGAAGGCTTTGGACCTGCAAATATGATACCCAGGGCTATTCCAGTCGCACAAGTTACCGATATTAATACGCCAATAACTTTTTCTAGGGATGATCTTGGTTATAGTGATGAGGATGGTGACGATCTGGTATCTATAACCATTACCCAGCTTCCGAGTAGAGGTACCCTTACTCTTAACGGTGTCGCCGTTAGTACCGATCAGGTTATTGTTGCAGCTGAAATATCAAACATTATCTATACACCAGCAAATAGTCAGGCTGCACCCCATAATGCACCATACGAGGCCAATATCCAATTTACAGTTAATGATGGCATTTCGGATAGCATGGAAACCACAATGGCGATCACTGTCCATGCTATTGCTTTCACAGGTGCTGAAGAAGCCTACGAGGACAACCCCATGCGCGACCCTGAAGGTCGGGTTGCTCTTGTTGATACCACACTGACAGGCTATGCGTTAAGTGTTAAAAAAGATGCGGATGCAGCTACTGGTACTTTAGTTACTTCTGATAATACTACGGTCGCCCTTGAATATGGCACACTGACAATCAATTTAGATGGCAACTGGACATATGCTTTGAACAATAACGATTCCAGGGTTAATGCCCTTAATGGTGACGTGAATAATGATAATGATGGCACTGCGGGTACATTGGTGGAACGGGTCACTTTCACCTATAGTCGCGCTGATGATTTGACGACAGACGGTATTAATGAAGCCGGCACTGTGAATCGAACTTTGGATATAACAATACATGGTGCAACGGACCGTGTATTTTCTAATACAAACTCTAGTTATAGCCATCTAACCGGATCTTTGTCACTGAGTTCCGCTGATAACCTTCATCCATCGCGGATCTTAGAGGGTGGCAATGGGGATGATGTTTTTCATGGATCAGCTGGAATAAATACTATCGATGGTAATCTCGGTGATGACTGGCTATTCGGTTATGGTGGAAATGATGTTATTTTTATGGTCACAGGTGAGGGTGATGATGTTATTGATGGTGGTGAGGGTGATGATCGGTTATTAGTCAATTCTTCATATTCAGGAAGCTACAACTTCACAATTCATTTTGATCTTAATGATGATGTCAAATGGAAATTTGATGCATCATTGCAAAGTTGGGTTTCAGCTAATTCCACAGAATTGAACTATGATGATTATACATATGTTCGAATGTGGATAGATAGCAACGGTGACGGTGTCGCCGATGCTGGCGATGAATACAATTATATTACTAGTATTGAAAGGCTTTACATTTACTTTGCTTCAAAATCAGATGATGTTCTTACCGGGGGCAATGGTGATGATAGTATTAATGGTCATGCTGGCGATGACATAGTAAACGGTGGGGGTGGTAACGATAGGCTTATCGGACAGGCCGGTAATGATGTTCTGGATGGTGGTTCTGGTGTTGATACTTATGTCTCATCAAATATTTTTGGTGCAGAACGGTCAACCGACAATTACTCACTCCGCTTAAATTTTCAGGATACAACACGTTGGAAACAAGATTCATACGGCCAATGGACATCCGGGACATCGTCCGACTACACCCATATCCGTGTTTGGTATGACCTTGACGATGATGGTTTGGCTGAATCAAGTGATGAGTTTGATTATATTACAAACTTTGAACTAATTAGTATTTATGTTGCTGGCGGTGTCAATAACTCCATTATTGGTGGAGCAAATAATGATTCTGTAATTTCCGGCTTGAATAATAACGGTATCTATGACGGTGGCGGAGGTAATGATAATTTCTCAATTGTTGTCGATACTCATAGTTTTAGCTTTGATTTTGATATCTCGACAAGGTGGATGCTAGATAGGGATGGCATCTGGACGGAAGGTGAATCGGAAGACCACAATTATATAAGAATTTGGCATGATGCAAACGGAGATGGTGTAGATGATCCATCTGATAGTTATAATTATATCAGAAATTTTGAAAGGTTCACTTTTAGTAGTACCGGAGACTTCGATGATAATATAGCAGGTTCAAATGGTTTTGATGTTTTTGTTACCAGAGGCGGAAATGATATTCTTAAAGGCCGTGGAGGTGATGATTACCTTTCTGGCGGTGATGACAATGACATTTTATATGGTGATTCTGGAAATGATTTGCTGTTTGGCGGAATTGGCGATGATACGCTGTTTGGCGGTGCCGGTCGTGACTCGCTGCATGGTTCCTTTGGTAGCGATATTTATGTGCTCTATCAGGAGACCCAAGTCGCAGGCGAGGTTAATCTTGACGAAGTATTAGGTTTCTTCAATTCGGGCACACCAATAGGTTCAAATGACCGCATCCGTGTGGATACAAGCGCGGGGAATGAGACCACACTGGAAGCGTTAAAAAATGCTGCGAGTATACGTTGGACTCAGGACAGGGATTATGACTATGCTGACGGCGTGAGGCATGCACATAATCAACGCCATATAAATGATACTATCATCTATGACACCAATGGCACTGAATTCAATACAGGTGATGATATTGTGTTGATGGTTCTGATTGATTATAGCGACGAGCTGGCCTTATCCAGTTTCGAAGTTGTATAATCGGGTTATTAGGTATAATCAGCTCGTGACTCACCATTAAGACAAAGCAATGTTTTAAATTCAGTCATTTGTTTCCAAGCTTACCACAACAATAATCAATGATTACTTTGGCCTCACTGATTCCACCGTCGCCAATCAATCGTCATAGATGATAATTGCAGAAATTCACATGAGAATGTGTTCTCCACTGATTGTTACGTATTAATGACTTGTAAGTTAATGACTGGTAAGCGACTACAGACCTGTTTGTGAAATAATATTCCAAGACGTATTGCGGTCCCGTCCTATTATCGGGACTACAGTGTGTATCAGTGTGACCAATGGCATCGGCTAGTTCCGGCATGGAGCGGTGATTTATGTCATTGACAGTTTACCCGAATCGGATTTTACGTCCATTTCCTCAATAAATTCAACCTTACGGCCTACCGCCCCTGCAGGTAATTCTGGCGTAGTAGGAATTTATACACCTGTTTCTAACTCTGCCATTTTTCGGTTGGTAAGAATGGTGCTTTACTCTAACTGTTGGTTTTTCGTTTGCATGGCCACGTTCATGCCTGCCCCTCCAAGACCAAGGCAGGCCATACAATTTCCAAATATCATTCCTTCCTGCGTGACCAATCCTGTCATGATTAGAAATTCATGATCTATAGTTTTGTGGTTCGGGCGGTCGGGTCACCGACAAATCTGGTATAAATTCAAATAGTTAGACGGTAGCTGCGCAATGAAAAAAACATATAAATAATAATTGACAAAAACAATAATGTAATAATAACATTTATAAAAACGTAATATTTAAAGGAATATTACGGTCAGAAACTAAATTCGATAGGGAGACTTCAGATGCCAGTAAAAACACCGATTGACGTGGGCGGCACACCGTCCAGCACAACTCCTTTGGATGGCGGTGCGGGTGACGACACCTATAACGTCATGGCGGATCTCGCCGGCAATGTCACCATCAATGATAATGATGGCGCGAACAAGATTGTCTTTAAAGAAGGTTTCACGGCCAAAAATGTTGAATATATCTCTTTCTTCGGCTCCAATATCGGAATAAAGGTGATCCTGAAAGATGATGATACAGATGATACCAATGATGTTGTGATCAGCATCCAGGGGCTTGCTAACTACACTTATGAGGTTTCAGATAGGACTTACACGTCTTCGGAATTTGTCACAGAATTTCTTAATAAGGGGTTTGAAGTGGCAGGCGAGAAAAGCCTGCCGGAATTTGGCACGATCCCATCGGGGCTTAACATCGATGAGGTTGCCCGGGGCTCGGATACGGTTACGAAGCAGGTCGGCCGGATAGCTGCGATGGATGCCGATGGCGACACGTTAGAATATGAAATCGAGAGCGCCAGGGACCAGCTTGGCAACGCCGTGACCGGATTTTCCATCGATGCGGAAGGCAATGTCACCTATACGGGCGGTGACAGTCTGGACGGCGATACGATCACTGAAGTTGTACTGTCAATCAGGGTCTCGGACGGCACGACGGAAACGGACGGCACGAAAGTGTGGACGGCGGCTAATGTCACCGTCAGGATCAACGACATCAATGATGAACTCCCCGTGTTTCTCTCCAGCACCAAGGGCACCGCCCTGGTGGAGAACACGGCCATTACGGGCGGGGCGGATGGCGATGTCATCTACACGGCCAATGCGCGCCCTGACCTGATCGCTGTTGAATGGGAGATGAAGGATAAGGATACCAGCCCGTTCATGATCGATGTGACTACCGGTCAGGTGCGGTTCAAGGAAACCATCACACCAGACGCCGATGGGACAAACTCCTCCTACACCTTTACGGTTGTGGCGAAGTCGAGAGATGTGAGGTCGGAGCAGACCGTCACGATCGATGTGACCGACCTCAATGACGAACTTCCCACGATCGGCCCCGGCACGGCAGGTGTCGCCCTTGTGGAGAACACGGCCATCACGGGCGGGGCGAGTGGTGATGTCGTTTATACGGCAGATGGTGAACATGACATGACCCCTATCACCTGGTCGCTGAAGGATGCGGAGAAAAGCCTCTTTATGATCGATGCGACCAGCGGTGCGGTGATGTTCAAGAAAACCACCACGCCTGATGCCGATATCGAAGGCACCCGCGACACCTTTGCCTACACCTTCACCGTTGTTGCGACATCGGGCACCCTTACCCCTCAGGAGAAAGAGATCACGCTCACGGTTGTCGACCTCAATGATGAAGACCCCACAATCACCTTCACTGGGCCCGTCCCGTCCATTGACGAGAACACGGCAAAGGCCGGCTATCAGCTGGTCAACGGGCAGGCCACGGGCGATATTGTCTATACGGCGGCGGGTTATGCGGACCTGGATACGGACGTGGATACGAGCAGCATCATCTGGTCGCTGGTTGTGGGCGTTGACGATGCCGATGATTTTGTGATTGATGCTAGTAGCGGTAAAGTGTGGTTTGCAGCTGACACCACGCCGGATCATGAAGCTAAAACTTCCTACAATTTCACGGTCAAGGCGACGGCAGGGGGGCGTGAGTCCACTCAGGCGGTCCGGATCGAAGTGAACGACCTCAATGATGAGGTGCCGGTATTCAACAACACCGAAACCGAAAAAACGGTGGCGGAGAACAGCACGGATGCGTTCTTCACGGCTTCGGCAACCTCCGATGTGGCAGGAGATGAGCCCACCTATTCGGTCACTTCTGGTGATGTTGATGGTGGTGGTGTCTATACTGCGGGGGGGACGAATTATGTCACGATTGATCCCTCATCGGGGGCTGTCCGGCTTACAACCGAAGCCGATTTTGAGACCAAGCCGGTATTCAGTTTTCAAGTCACAGCCACGGAGGGCGCACTTCAGAGCACCCATGTCGTCACGGTGAACCTGACGGATGTGGATGATGCGCCTCCGGAATTCACCAGGAAGACCCTGCTGATCAGCCCGGGCGAAACCGGCACGTTCGTTCTGTCAGAGGAAAACATCGCCGCCACCGATGACGACACGGAGAATCTCAACCCGGTATACGAAATCAGTTCACTGCCGGCGGGGATCACCGTCAGGAAGGATGGCGTCGCCTTGGCCGAGGGCAGAACGTTCACCGGCAGCGATCTTCAAAACGGGGCGGTCACCCTGACCGTCACCGATAGCGGCGCTCTGACAAATTTCAGCCTGACCGTCAGCGACGGTCCCGATGCCAGTGATAATACCAGTGATCCGGAACCCTTTGTCTTTGAATTCCGCGAGACTGCCGATGTCGTCGCCAAGGACACCAGAACGACAGAAATCGGTCAGGGCAACACGGCGAGTTTCTCCGATGTCACCGATAAAAACCTCTACATTGATGCGGGGGCCGGGGATGACGACATCACCGGGTCCGACGGGTCCGATGAGATCATCGGCGGGCGCGGGCTTGACACGATCAGACTCGACGGCAACACGGCGGCTGACAATACCGGGGACAGTGACATCGTCACTTATCATGTCGGGGCCGGATACAGTGCCGCAGATGGCGGTGACGGCAACGCGGATGACGATGATGAAGTGGATCTTGTTGAAGATTTCAATCGGGAAGAGGATGTCCTCAAGCTGAAGGTCCTGAGCAGCGACACGAGCCTTGAAGATGTCGGAACCTACCTTTCCGGGGGCAAAAGACCCGTAGGGTCATCCGGTGAGGACTATCTGGTGCTAAAGGCTGTTGTGGGTCTTGATTCCGGGTCGCCCGTCATCACCGGCATTACCCTTGAATTTAACGGCTCGGGCATGCATGGCGACCGCAGCGGCACCCTCAGGATCGAGTTTGACCAGGCCATGACGTACAGCCAGTTTGTAAGGGTCCTCAGTGTCACCGACAGCAGCGGGGCCACCACGACGGCGAGTGTTAACGGGTCCACAGGACAGATCAGTGACCCGGCCGTGCTGGAGAATATACTGGGCGGGAAAGGGCGCCTTGTCGTTGAGGTTGACGAACTGGCAACGGCCATTACCGTCGGGAACACTACAGATCCAATCGATGAGAATACGGTCATTCATTCCTCCAACAGCAAGGTCGGGGATATCAACATTACCGATGCTGACGGCGGCAGTTCCGGGACGCTGGAACTGGTGGGAGACGATGCGGCCCTGTTCGAGATTGACGGCCGGGTGCTCAGGCTGGTGGAGGGGGCAGAACTCGACCATGAAACCAACCCGACACTCAATGTCCGGGTGCAGCTTGCGGAAAACACCAGCGTCTTTACCAATGTTGCCATCCAGGTGACCAATGTCAATGAAACTCCGTCGGTGCCGGTTCAAGGAGCGTCACCGACGCCGGATGTCACAGTCGATGAGTCGGTTGTGCACACTTTCAGGGACACTGACTTCAGGTATTTTGATCCCGATGGGGACACGTTGCATTCGGTGACCATCACTTCGCTGCCGTCACAGGGCACGCTGGTTATTGTTAACGCCATCGCCAACACTGAGACGGAATTGACTTCGGCCAACCTCTCCACCTATGGCACGGTTCTTGCGGCCAACATCGGGAATCTGGTCTACAGGCCTGCCTCGACCGAAAGGGCAGACCACACGGTTGAGATCGGCTACAGAGTGAGCGACGGCGAGCTGATCAGCGCGGAGGGAACACTCAGCATCCGGGTGACGGCGGATGATGATGTCGCTACGGTCATTGATATAGAGAACGCCACTGCCTCGATCTATGAGAATGCGGATACGACATCCGCGACCAAGGTCGGTGATATCACCTTCACCGATCCCGACGGGGGCAGTTCCGGGACGCCACAGCTTGCCCAAACGGGCGATTACGACATGTTCGAGATCTCCGGCAGTGAACTCAGGCTTAAGGCGGGGGCAAGTCTTGACTATGAGACCAAGAACACGCTCAGTGTCCGAGTGCAACTTTCTGAGGATAATACCGTCTTCACCAATGTTGCCATTCAGGTCACCAATGTTAATGACACGCCTCCCGAGATTACTTCAGACTCAACAGGTACAGCTCTTCCCGAAGGCACTGAGGTGCTGACAACCGATGCCGTCTATACGGCGGACGGAACCTATGATCTCACCCCGATTATCTGGTCGCTCAAACAGAACAACTCTGATGATGCGGGGCTGTTTGACATCGACAGAATAACGGGCCGGGTGACTTTCAAGACCGACAAAACAGCGGATGAAAGAACGCCGGACTATGAAACGAAAAATTCGTATGCCTTCACAATTGTCGCGAGATCGGGAACCCTTGCCCCGGTAGAGCAGGATGTCACGGTCGCTGTGACCAATTTCGATTTTGTGGCTGGTGACATCACCATCGGTACGGTGGCCCATCCCAATATTGTCCAGGCTGATGTAATCGGGGCTACCGTAGGCACCGCCAGCGTGCCCCGGCATCCCGGGAAGACAATCACCTATGATCTGGCCGAAGCGGACAAGACCCACTATCAGATTAACAACAACGGTGTGATTACGCTCATCCAAGCGCTTCCCGATACTATAGAGACTACGGACAGCATCACGGTTATCGCCAGGATTGAGGCTGAGAATCTGGTGGAAACCGCCACCAAGACATTTGCGGTCAACAGGTTGGTTGTTGATGATCCTAGAGACCATGAAACGTTTGAAGGGAAGAGTCTCGCCATTAATCTGGAACCGCCGCGTGACCCAGAGGGAGACGTGTTATCATTCGTGTCGGTAAACATTTCTGTTAGGACTGCAAACGGATCCTACATGTTCACGAATGGGGACCTGGTCTGGACACCGGTTACCGGCTTCACCGGAACAGAAACATTCTCTGTGAATGTTCAGGACAGCAGGGGTGGTGTGACATCGGTTGGCTACGAAGTCCTGGTCAATCCGACCATCGGGTTAACGGGCGGCATCACTGACGGGGTTTACCATGCCTTTGAGGACAACCCCATGCGTGACCCTGAAGGTCAGGTGGCCATAGCCGACCCTTCCGTGACGGGTTATACCCTCACGAGTGTTACGAAGGCGGTTGGTGTTACTGCAGCTCCGGTCGTTTCAAACAATTCTAAGACGGTTACACTTGAATACGGTGAGTTGACATATAACTCGGAAGGCAGATGGTCATACGACCTGAATAACAGTGACGCTAGGGTCAATGCTCTTGACGGCGATGATGATGACACTGATGGAGGTCTGGCCACATTGACGGAGCAAATCACCTTCACCTTCACCAAAGGGGCTGAAACTCTTAGCGAGACTGTGGATATCACAATTCATGGAGCGACGGAATTCTCGCTCTCAGGAAATAGAAAATATAATGAAGATCTCTCAATAATAGGTAACGAAGTAAATTCTTTTAATACACAAATTTATGAAGGTAAATCGGGGGATGATATTTTTTATGGATCTAGCAACTCGGAATCAATCCGAGGGCGACATGGTAATGACTGGCTCTTTGGTAATGGAGGTGGGGATACATTTTTTATTTTTGCAGGACAAGGTAATGACGTCGTTGATGGAGGCTTACAGACTGATGCTTTGTGGTTCAACTACAACTACAATTCCATAAATAGTATTAAATTTGATCTATATGATGATACCAAGTGGAAGTTTGATTCCTTTAAACAAGAATGGAGTTCAGCGGATTCAGATGACCAAGATTATGGAGAATATAATTTTGTCCGTGTTTGGGTAGACAGAAACAATGATGGGATAGGTAATGCCGATGATGATGGCGATGGAATCATTGATAGTGATGCTAATGATGAATATCACTACTTAAAAAATATTGAATACTTGAGGTTTTATGGATCCAGACAAGCTGATGTTATTTCAGGTGGAGACTCAAGCGATACAATATATGGGCACGCAGGTAACGATATTCTTGATGGTCGTGAAGGGCATGATACTTATGGAGAATGGCATCAATCACAATACAATAAACTTTATTCTGTCCACTTAAATCTTGGGGATAATGCCCGTTGGAAAATGAATGCTGATAGCACTTGGAGTTCAGGTAAAGGGGATGATTATACTTATATACGAGTGTGGTTTGATTTGAATGACGATGGTGTTGAAGATGCCTCTGATGAATTTGACTATATAACTAATTTTGAAAGAGTTTATATTCATGGTGGCGGTGGTTTTAACAATCATATCATTGGTGGAGATGGAACTGATTGGATATATTCATATTTATTTCAAAGTAATAACATTAAGGGTAATACTAGTATTTATGATGGTGCCGAAGGTGGTGGTCATTTCTTCATCTACCACAAAGACACAAATAACCCAGGTAATGTTTCATTTGATGCAGAATCTGCAACAAAATGGAAGCAAAATGAAGAAGGAAGCTGGGTTTCAGGCATCACCGAAGACTACACTTATAGTCGACTATGGCATGATGTGAATTTAAACGACACTGGGGATGTGACTGATAATTACAATTATTTCCGTAATTTTGAGAGATTCATTTACAGGGACCAATCCGGTAGTAATGACAATATAGCTGGATCAGGAGACTATGATTACTTTGATGGTGGAGATGGTAATGACATTCTTATTGGTCGAGGTGGTGGTGACTACTTATCAGGCGGCGATGGTGATGACACATTAGACGGGGGTTCTGCTTCAAAAGCTCTAAAAGGCGGCAAAGGCAATGATATTTTTGTGCTGTATCAGGGGCCTGTAGGTACTAGGAATAAAATATTCGACGGTGTCAGCGACTACAGTTCAGGCACAGCTTCAGGCGAAGAAACATTTAATGGTACAGTATATGGTGGAAATGACAAGATACGGGTCGACTTAGATAGTGCGGATGTTGTTCGTATTCAAAATTTAATCACAGCTGACAGAAAGGATGATGCTCTTGACGTTCTGAAATCTACTGCCAATCTCCGTTGGACTCAAGATAGTGATATTGGTGGTGGGGGAACATGGCAAGGCAATGACACCAGTAAAAAGGATACTGTTATCTATTTCACAGAAGATCCTTCAAATGAAATAGTGATAATGGTTTTACGTGATTTTACTGAAGATTTAACTATAGATAACTTTGAGATTATTTGATCAATCCATGTTAAGTATTTTTCTTTGGATCCTTTAAATTTGGTATACCTTTATAATTCTGATGGGGTTCTAATTGTCAATAAGAATATAAATTTATAAGATGATTAGCTATGGATCTTTGAGTTTTAGCAGACAATCTGAGAGTTTTGTGTTGTATCCGAAGAAAAACACGCTTGGTGGGGATTCAGGAAGGTTAACCTCAAGGGTTTTTCCCAGTGACTTATTATTAGTTTGGACTATCTCTGGTCTTGTACTGAACGCCTGCGGAGGTGGCGGCGGTGGAAGTGGCGGCGTAAGAATAACAACAATCCAGGTTATCGATGGACCAGTTCATTTTGCTTCAGTCTATCCTGCTTCCGCTGACACCAATGAAGATGGTGCGCTTTCAAGATCAGAACGCCTCGCTTATGATGGAAGCGGGCGTTCGCGTCATGAAACCAATGAGAAAGGGGAGGCTTACGGCATCCCATTCGGGCCATTCATCGCTGTTGTTGATGGGGCTATTGATACAGATACGAACGAGAGTCTGAGAGGGCAATACAGGTCTCTTCCCGATGGCAGGTTGGCCTCACCGGTCACTGATCTTCTCATGGACAGGATCGACGAGAAATCTGTTGAGCCTGTAGCGGCTCAAATTCAGATCATATTAAATGATATCTTCGGCGTTGACAGCAATAACAATCCATTAATTACCATCGATGATGTACTGGATTCAAATCGCTATCGATTTCAAGAGTCGCCGGAAACCAGACCGCCGATTAGGTCAGAACCGGCATACAGGGGCAAACTGGACTCGTATAAAACCGAAGTGATCAAAACAGCTGCTCTGAGCCTGTCAGTAATAGAAAAGGGGGATGTCTCAGGCATCCCTAGCGCGAGTTCGGCGCAAGCGCGGATTACTGCGATTAAACCTTTGGTAGATGGCAATCCAGCTACGACGTCCAATAATACAGATTTGCTCAGTGAGGTTAATGCTCGTGTTATTGCGGGACAGAATATACTCCTTGGGAAACCGATTGCGAATCCTGTTCGTGATATCGAAATCGATGAAGAACAAATATATGAAATTGTTCAGGACATCTTTGGTTTTCGTGATCCGAATGGAAATCCTAATAGCAATATAGCGTCTTCCCTGACTGGTATTCTCCTCAATCCGATGGTGGCCTTCCCCCAGTCTGTTAATTCTCGTCACTCTGTTGCATTGAGGCTTGATGGTCAGACCATCGAGAGGGATGTAGGCGTCCGCCCACAGACCAGCGGCATACAGACCGCCGATATCGCCGGTTTTATCTATCTTCCGGTCGGTACACTTTCAGATTTGTCCATCACACCTTCGGCTAATGATTCCGGCACGCTTAGTCTTGACTACCGTGTTTTTGACGGTGAACGTTGGTCTGATGAGGCAACGCTGGAAATCGTTGTAAATCCCCTCGATGATGCCCCGGTAGCAATTTCCTTAACCAACACCAGAGATACGCTTGCCACTATCGAATCTGCACTTAACGGAATCAAGATTGCCGATATCAGGATATCTGACATTGATGGGAGTGGGAATAATTCATCTATTGAACTTTCCGGCACCGCTGCGGGTAGATTTGTGCTTCGTGACAATGATGGCCTGACTGTCACTAACAGCCGGGACAGTAACGGTGATGGCATCATGGAACTCTGGCTATTGTCAAGAGATCAGCTCAGCGAGGAATTTCTTAATATCACAGTTCGGGCTGTTCATGACCGCACCGTCAGCCAGGATTTTACTGTGGATATCGTTGAAGGCACTCTTTATTTGGAAAATGCCAATGTACAAACATATTCTGACGGAACAGCCTTGCTGGTGGAAAGCGCAGATGCTGAAAATGATGGCGTGAATATACCCGGGCTCACAAATCAAAAGGGGATTTTTCTTGGGGAGTTGAAGGATAATTTAAGTTCATCAACCTTTAGCCTTGCCGGCACTCATGCGGCGAATACCCATTATCGTATCGTTGATGGAATGCTGTATTATACAGGTGCTGATTCCGGTGATTTTGAAACACAGGACTCGATAACACTAAGGATAATTGCTTCAGGCGGGGATTCCTCACCGGTAAATTATGATTATGTGCTTAATCTGTCCAATGTAAATGATACCCCGCCAGTGATTTCCGGGCCGGGAACATACACATTTGCTGAGGCGTCATTCAATTCAGACTTTGATACGGGACTTGATTTTGTCTCAGATGATGCCGATGGAGGAACTTCCGCTCTAACGTTAACTGATGATAACGACGGCCGGTTCAAATTTGTTGGCGGTAATTTGGTCATTGTCGGTGGAAAATCGTTCGATTTTGAAACCCCGGCAGACAATACCTTCACACTGACCCTGACTGCAGCTGACAGTGGTGAGGCTGGATCACCGACTTATGATATAACTAATCCGGTAAACCATGTTGTAGTCGTTACACTCACAAACACGAACGAAGCACCGACAGCAAGGCCAGCGGTTGGTCTATCCACGCTTGTCGGCGGCACCGGACATGTCTTCAAGGCGACGGATTTCGGTTTCAGGGACGAGGATCATGGCGATGCCAACGATATGTTTGCTTCGGTTTCAATTTCACCCGTTAATCTTCAGGGAGGACGCCTGAATACATCCCGGAGAATATTCACCCTGGCTGAAATTAATAACGGCGATCTTGTTTATTTGCCTGATTCGAATCAGCAGGAGCAATCCCTTGATGTAACGATCAATTACACGGTGACGGATTCCGGTGGTTTAAGTAGTGATATTTCGACACTCACCATCGAGGCTGCCAGGAACAGGCCGGCAACGTCAGTTACCGTCGATAGGACACAGTCGGTATTGACTAAAATTGACGAAAATACAGATCTGACAGGTTCACCCGGCGGGATGATGGTGGCTACCCTCCAAATTGTTGATCAGGATGGTCCGCCTAGCGGGCTTGTGATTACCGGAACCCATGCCTCTATGTTCGAGTTACGCAACAATCAATCGGAGCTCTGGCTTATGTCCGATACGGTTCTTGACCATGAATCCACCCCCTTCCTGTCAGTCAGTGTTGAGGTTTCCGGAGCTAGTCCTACTGTCACAACGGGAACTATCACTGTCAATGTAACCGATCTTGATGAAAAGCCCGTTCTTGAACGCGATTCTGTCAGTGGGGCGATTATCCATGATGCTATAGCGCATCAAGACTCCACCGTCGATGGCGGTGATGGTGATTTGTCCGGGACATTTCTTGTTACCGGTTCAACGGAAGATGACAGCCAGGCCCACATGTTCAGTGCTGTCTATGTAGGCGAAGCAACGCCGGCAGATGATGATGGTACAGTCGGGTCGGGCTATACACACAGGGTTGAAAGCATTTTCGGCACATTGCACTACAACAGGATAAATGGGAATTACCGTTATATTCGCAAAGAAGGTGAGATCAGCAAACTTGATGACGATTTCTCCGGTCAGGGAAGAACTGACACCTTTACGGTAACGGTGGATGATGGAACCGGATCCAATTCAACATCAGACCCGCACAGACTAATCTTTACTGTTAGCGGAGCGAATGATGCGCCTGTTTCTTCGAACTCTACCCTTGATATCAAACAATTGGATGGAGCGCATGTCTTCTCAGTGGGGGATTTCTCTTACACGGATCCGGATGATGAACTTTACTCGATTACCATCACGGCTGTGGATGCAGATGTTGATGGGGCCGGACTTGAGGCAAACGAGGGCACGCTAACCTATAATGGCAGCACGATACCACTGAATACGCAAATTCTCGCTGCGGATATCAACCAACTTGTCTTTACCCCGGAGAATGTGGATGACGATTACAGTGTTTTGCTTAACTATACGGTCAGTGATGGTGATGCGAGCACGACAATTCCGCAAACCCTCACCATTAATGCGATCGCAAGCAAATTCTCGAAGAATCTTGCTTTTTTATCATCTGGAGGGGGCACGACCACAATAGACGAGGTGATAGATGGTGCACAGACAACCAAGACCCTGATCGGCAATATCACATTTGACGATGATGATGGTGCTCCATTCGGGACGCTTGAAGTCTATAATATTACAGCCAGAATAGTTGACACCAGATTTGCCGTGGAAAATATCAATTTCAACACCGGCAACAATTCAGGCACAGCAAGTCTATATCTTCTTGCGGGACAGGAAATTGACCATGAGGATGCTGCCACATTCGATATCCGTGTCCGGCTTGCGGAAAATAACTCAATCCAAACAAGTGACATCACCATCACGGTAAACGATGTTGATGAAACTCCAATATTCGGGGCACTACCGACAAATTTAAGCCTGAGAGATGATATAGATGCAACAAATCCGTTTCCGGGGCAATATAATCCAGTTGCTGTGGCACTGGGTGAGATCGAAGCAACGGACCCAGAGGGCACAACAGTTTCATATAGTATCGCTAGGGCTGTCGCACAGGATGATGAAGGCAATTCAATTACTTTGCGAGAAAACGTCGACTTATCTCAGGATTTTCGAATCGATGAAAACGGTAATCTTACCTTTGAAGCAAATCCGTTTCATACCAAATCAGTTACACCAATCGAACAGGTGGTATTGACCATTAAAGCCACCGACGCTGGAATGAAAGAAAAAATTTCTGATGAAATTACTGTCTCCGTGATCAATATTGACCAAAGTGACGCCAGTTTCATTATTACCTCCGACGGAAATGTAAATTTACCGAAAACTGGCGATGAACTGACTGTAAGATTGGATGCTACTGCAGAGAATAGCGGTAATGACCCTGATGGTTCTACCGAGATAGGGTTCAGCCCTAGTTATCAATGGTATCATGTTGGAAAGACAATACATCAGAATACTGATATTTCTGGCGAGACCGCCAATAAATATGTAGTTCAAAGTGCCGATGAAGGCAAACGGATTGGCGTTCGCATAACATATGAAGAAGACAGTTTTAGGCCGGAGGGAACAAACCCTACGGTATCGGAAACCGTTTTAACCGAAATCGGAACTGCGGATGACGGATTACAAGAAGTACAGGAAGTCACTGAGGACACTTCAGAAATCAGTATTGAAGTTTATGAAGGTCATCCTTCCTATCAACCCATTGATTCCCAGATGTTAGATTTAACGGTCAACCAGTTGGCCGAAGAAAGTAATGATAATGACAATAAGTTTTTCCACATTGAAAACGGAATACTCAAATGGCGAGCTGCACCCGATTATGAAGCCCCCCGTGATTTCGATGGCAATAGCCATTATGAAATTGTATTTGAGCAGAAAGATGGAACGGGCGATCCTGTTGAGGCGGTTGTCGTGGTCAATGACATTGGAAGGGATATCAATTACTATGACGAATCGAATCCATCCCATTACAATCTCCTTACTGGAGAATTCACGCGTATCCAGAGATTTTTTCCACGTAGTATACCTGATGATGACAAGCCTCAGAATACTCTAGTGCGACATCTAATCGAAGGGACAGCATTTAAAATGCCCAAAACAGGACCGGTTCTCATCACCTATTCATTTTCTAATGAAGAACGTGCTGAATTGTTAAAAGAAGTATATTCAAATAATCAAACCAAGGTTGATGAATTTTATACAACTCTGGAAGCGACTTTTGCCGCATTTGAAAATGTGGTTAATATAAAATTTATTGAAATTGATCATGGGGAAAAGGAATATAATAACGGTATTTCAAATTTTACAATTACTATTACTAGTTCTGATAGTTCACATGGTGGGCATACAAATATTACACTTGCACCTGAACATATCAAATCAGAACTACAGTACACGTTAACCCACGAACTCGGACATACTTTAGGGCTTAAACATCCTTTTGAACATAGCGGGTCAGGTCAATTTGATCCATACACAGATTGGCCTGGTGACGAAGGATATCGCAGAAGTACCGATACGGTCATGTCCTACTACGCTCCAATAACGTCTTCAGACCCAGCCAGAATTACCGAGTTGCAAGCCGCAGATAAAGCCGCCTTACGGTTTCTTTACGGTGCTCCCGGGACCAACTTTGAAGGTGTGGAGAGACTCATCGATAAAATTGCTACAGTGCTTAGAGTTGGAACACAATTCGTAACAGAGATAGACGGGGGTGCGGATTTAACGGCTGGAGTGAAGGTCGCAAATATCACTGTTACGGACGATGACGGTGGCCAGTTTGGCACGCTTGTTCCTGCCGGAACCCACAAGGACTTTTTTGAAATCCGGAACGGCAAAGAGTTGTTCTTAGTGCTTGATGAGGGTGAGACGCTGGACGGGATTTCCACTCTGGAAGTCTATGTGTATCTTTTGGAGGCTGGTGACACTCTCCGAACAAGGCCAAATATCACGATCACAGTGAATGAAGCCAGTGGAGCCGCAATGGAGGATCATCTGTCTGATCAAATTTCTTATGGTGATATTGATTTCAATTATGTCCGCAATCTTAACCGATTTATTTTCAGTGAAGAAAGTGAATTGGATATTGAAGGCACTGCCAGCGATGAGATACTTATCGGTACGGCAATTGATGACCTGATCGATGGCGGCGGCGGGATGGATAGGATGAGCGGTGGTGCTGGCCGCGACAGGCTGACCGGCGATATGGGCAACGATACTTTCGTCCTCAACCTGGATGGGGTTTTCGGCGACATTGATGAAATTCTTGATTTCAGTTCGGGCACAACATCCGGGAACCACAAGTACAATACCACGACAAAGGGCGGGAACGACATGATTGAGGTAGAGGTATCAGGAGGCTTGGCGGCTCTTCAAGCCAGAGTCGATGCCGGAACTTCAACTGACTTACTCAATGCCCTTGAGGATATACTCGATATAGATGTTTCCATTGAACGTTACCGCTATGGTGGCTACGATGACTTGGATGAAAATAATGCAGGTGGAATTAATGACACCGTCATCTATGATACCAGTGGCACAACGAATATCGCGCTGATGGTGGTGCAGGATTACACCATGGTCTTCGAAGATTTCAGCATCGTTGAACCTGAATTCGCCTGTGGGGTATAGCCTGCCTGCATTAATCGATCCACCCCTGATGTTAGTAAAGCCAACAATTGCTCCGTTGACATTTTTTGATCAACAGAGGATCTGATAATAGCGATCTTCGGGTATGAGTTTTAGGCTGCGAGCGGCTACAAAGAAATACGGACATGAATTTGAATCCTGCCCCAGGCACTTCATTAACAGGCACCTTGCGGCTCGATTCCTGCGTCATACTCCGATCATACAGGACTTCAAGTCCCATCTCTTTGTAGCGGTAAATATACCGCCGGAGGTCCGGGCACATACCCCCAGAATCTCCGCTACCTCCTCCTAGTTCAGTTCCCCGCCAGCCCACTCGTGCATATGCCCGACCAAGAACATGAATTATTGAAGTATGATGTTAGCCTGACGGCCTTCATCTTGGAACCATGAATTGCATTTCCGTTTATAATGCGCTCTCTATCTGCCGAGGCTAGGGGAACGGCTGCGGGTGGTACCCTGTATGAGTTGGTTCTGGGCTTTAATGATGGCCCTTGCCAGCGGATCATTTGGCGCTTCCATCTGGAGAAACTGACGCCAGTTGCGGTATGCTGCCTTGGAGGCAAGGTCTGATAGGCCGACACGGTAAATCTTCCACAGCCTAATCTGATCCCGGTGCCGGGTGATCGGCCGTTTTTCGTAGCTCTGCTTTGCCTTGATATCTTCCTGGCGCGACGGTTCAAACTTGCCAAGCTGCTTTTCGAGTGAATCTTTGCTGAAATTCCGTGAAAGGGTGGACGCCTTCATGGTTCTGGACTGGTGATTGGCATCGGTAATGATCAATCCATTGCCTCTTGGCCGCAGCAGCAGGCCATATTCCTTAAATGTCCTATGAAGGTCCTGCCAACTCCGGGCATTAATCCGGCCTTCTTCCAGTTCCTGCAGCCTCTCTTTGACATACCCGGTGAAGGATTGCTCCCAGGTGTGCGCTTCCATGTCTCTGGCAGGACCTGACTTCAAATTGCGCTCAGACCCCTCTCCGCGACCTTTATCGACCTTGAGACCGTATTGTGCCTCCAGACTGCGACATGCGCGCTCAAGAGCCATATAGTCGTGTTTAGGGTGGTGAATTTTACGTGTCTTGGGATGAATCTTATTGTAGGCGACATGCATGTGATAATTCTCTGTATTTTTATGCGTCGCTGCGATCCGCTGATGGTCCTGAAACCCAAGAGCTTCAGCAATTTGTTTTTCGATATCGATCATGGCTTCAGCTGAGGGCTTTTCATCCCGGAAGGAAACCAGCAGGTGGTACGTCTTATTCGACTTTGCTCTTGTATTGAGGTTCTGTGTCGCTTCGACTTCTGCGATTATGCATTCAAGGTCTTCAATACCATCGCCAAAGTTACAGTTGACGGCCCATAGCAGTTCACGTTTTTCATCTTTTTTAGGGGCATCGGCAATGTAATTTGCAAGGCGCGGGTAGGAGCCTTTCACATGCTGTTTATTTTTGGGTTTTATGTGCTTGGCGATCATTTGCCACTGTCCATTTCATTGCTTGCTTTTACCCCACGCAGCTGCAGAGCTATCTCTTTCATCGTGCCCTGACTTTTTTCTATGTTTGCCATAAGTCTGGAAACTGAAACTTCAGTAAATGACCCTTCATCGATACCAAGCTTTAAGAGATTAACCAGGCGGGTAAGGTCAGCATTAGCCTCACCGAGGGACTCAATCGCCTCATCTTTTGATGGGTCAGGAAGATGTTCATGGATGACGAGATTGCGTATAAAATCAGAAATATTCACGTTAAATTTGCTGGCTGTTATTTGAACCTTAGCTTTTTCAGCAGCGGTTACTCGGAGAATGATGTAGCTGCTTTTAAGCATTATTTAAGTTTCTGATTTCTTATAGAAAGTTCCCCGACCTCAACATGAGGCCGGGGTTTTAGTGATGGTTATGTTATCGAAAATTCGGCAACGATACTTTGTCCGGCATCCTTACCCTTCTTGCGGATTGTCATGGAGCCATCCTTGATCTGGCTTTTAACGGCCTCGCGGGCTTCCCACTGTTTGACAAGGGTTTCTTTTTGATTGGTGTTGAGCATGAAACCGGTAGCTACCCAGAGTTTAGGTTTTGACTCCCCAGAGGAGGACTGGTTGTTGTGCACCAGGCCGTTCGGTTTACCGTCAATGTAGCCCTTATACTGGCCGTTCGTGTTCCCGGGACCTTGACCCTCGACCGGTGTCCGGTGCCACTGTCCGTCCATGACCGGCTCGCCGGGAAGGATCAATCCTTGCTTTTTACAAAATGCGGCAAATTCCTGCACCGGTGTAACCAGACCTTCAGCCGCTGGGGGCGGGGTGTCCCATTTGGCGATCTTGGATAGATCACTGTCCTTGGCGACATACCAGGCTTTAGCTGTTCTGTCCCAGCTGGCTCCGACGGCTTGGGCTGCAAATTTCTCATCGAACGGAACGTTAATGTAGTGGCTCACAGGCTGGAGGACTTTTGTTTTTGCCATCAGGAATTCAGATGCCGCTTCAGCTGCTGTAGCGGCTTTGAAGAACGCCTTCTTGTCATCTTTGAGGGCCTTGATCCAGTGGCCTATATACTGGGCGTGATCTTCGCGAAACCTCGGTGTAACACCCGTCTCTGCCGACAGGAAGGCGGAACCAAACTCTGCTACCAGCTCCTCGAAGGCATACTCCTCTTTTGAGCGCGCGGCACCAGGGGCGAAGGATGTGCGGCACAGCCGGCTCTCGGCTCCCGACCAGTGGACAAGCTCATGCAGGAGGGTTGCATACCAACCTTCAGTAGCAGTGGAGGTATCCGTGCCGGTGAACCGCTCGCGATCAGGCATGGTGATTTTATCTTCTTTGAAATTGTAGTGGGCAGACTGCCCGCCTATTTCCACGACGGCACCGGAATCTTTGACGAGAACATCCGCTAGGGTGCGAGGCTCGATGGTGTCCTTGTCGATGGATGGTGGTGCCTTCTTATCTACAAATCCCTCGATCTGGTCCTCGTTGAAGACGGCACGGCCGATAAACATCATCCTTCTATTGTCGTCATCATTCTCGACAAAATCGGTGTCTTTTGATTTTAGTTCGATGGGGACGCGTATCGGGGAGCCCTTCTCGCCCTTCCGGACCTGCGCGCCCAGCTCCTGCCATTGCTTGAAGGTCGCCCAGCGCTGCGAGGTGTATTGCATGCCGGCAAACCATAGAAAAAGGGCGTTGCCGCCGCGGTAGGTGCGCTCAGTGAGAGTGTTTGACGGAAGGCCGCCGCCGGGCTTATGCCAGGGCAGTTTGAAATCGCTCGGGTTGTCCTTGAGCTTCTCAAGGCTGGCTAAAACGGTGGCAGTTATTTGCTCGTGAATATCTTTTTTCATCATCTGCCCCTTTACATTTCGCGGGACATTGCGGGATGCGGCCGGGAGCGGGTTTTTTGATGTTTCGCGATAATGAATTCCACCTGTTCTTTGACGGCGTTCTGGCCGGAGTCTCTCAGCATATCATTAAATGTGGACGCCCCTTTTTCCAGCTGTTCCTCCGTGTGGTGAGCCGGGATGACTTTCCCATCAAACAGCTTCGCTACGGCGAGGGCTTTTTCAAACCAGGGGCTACATGATTCACGTTTCTCCGGGTCAAAGCGGTCCTCCGGAAGTATTGAGTAGGG
>JBAJNM010000022.1 GCA_036881865.1 Parvularculales bacterium
GGTAATTATATAAATCTCTAACCAAACAACCTGCCCCCTGTTTTCCCCCGGTCATCTACCCCGAGCAATCGGCTACGGGGTGAGGATGGTCACTTATTCGGGTATTCTGGCGCACCCTGAGGAGCGTCCAGGCGAGGGGGATTCTAGGGCCGACACACAAATTTAAGGGAATTATATTCTGGCCATTGTGTTCTCCGTTATCCCGTCCGCCTAAGGCGCCTACCTATATCCACCTGCCTATAAGGTGGCCACTTAGATATGCTGGCCATTGTGTTCTCCATTTTCCCATCCACCTGAAAAGGGGTCCCACTTATATCCCGCCCGACCAGGGTGGCCACTTAATTCAGGGAAATTATATACTCACACACCTGCTTGGCCCTCACACGCTTGCCTGACCCTCACTCAACGCGCCAAGACGGACACCTAATTTAAGAGAATTCTACACTTAAATTTAGGGAAGTTATAAACTTGACGACCCTCAATTTGCCCGGCCTATTTACCCCAAACTGGCCCCAGACCTACCCTAAATCTGCCCTTAGCCCTGACGGCCATCCTGATTATCGGTGTACGACAGTACTTGCCGACCCTCTTTTGCTCCTTATTTGCCCGGATTATCAAATCCTTCGGGCTACGCCTAATGGGATTTTAGGCCTAATGTAAGCCGCCCCGGACCATTTTGACCTGCCCCGAGCCTTTACCCGACCTAAAGCTATAACCCACCATAGGCCATTTTAACCCGCGACCATGGTCCAAACTGTCAACACTTTTTCCGTATTTTTCCCGTATTTTACGGAAGCACTGCCTGCTTCTTACCATAAGCGGCTATGAGGCTTGCTCTCTGGTATGAACTCCTATATACAGTGTGTGTTTGGTGGCTGACCCCTATATGAGGTAGGTTGGGGCGAAACGAGCCAAAAGCATAGCAGATTACAGGAGTACGACTAGTCATGGCATTAGATGGCATGTCCATCCACAATCCTCTGGACATGATTGAGCAACTCGCATCAGGGCGGGAGTGGCTCAGTGATCGTCGAGGAGATGCCGAACTCATCTTATGGCTTTCTGGTGCGCAAGCCACTCATGAGTTAAATCTTTATCTCGGCCATAACACTGGCCTGTCGTCTCGGTTATCACCTTCTGATGCACTAGATCTACAAGCTGTCTGTCTGCTTGACCTGAAAATTTCTCCAGACCGTAATACAGAGGCGCTTACGTTGCTTGCTCATATCAATGCCCGGCTGTGGTTTGGGCATTTTGATTTATGGATAGATGACGGCGTTATTCTATTTCGCTATGGACTAACCATAGAGTCTGGCGAGACGGGCGTACGACAGTGCGAAGCCTTAATACAATGCTCGTATGAAGCGTGTGAAACTTATACCCCCGCGTTTCATTATTTGTCACATGCAGAGATAAGTGCCGAACAAGCTTTGGCGGCTTGCATGTTTGAGACAGCAGGAGAGGCTTAGTGATAGAGGATTTGGAGGCTGTCCTTGCTGACTTTGCTGGACGGCCTTTGGTGTTGGTGGGTGCAGGCCGTATGGGGGGCGCTATGTTGTTGGGGTGGCTCAAGAATGGTCTAGACCCCGCTTTGGTGTTTGTCCGTGATCCATCACCATCTGCCTCTATTGCAACAGAAATTGCTCGTGAAGGGGTCTCCCTAAACACGAGTCTTGATGTTTTGGCTGTGCATCGACCAGCAGCTCTTGTGTTGTCAGTCAAGCCACAGATTATGGATGAAGTTGTACCATCTCTGGCACCTTTGTTGGCGAGCGATACAGTTGTGCTTTCGATTGTGACCGGTAAGAGTATTGCTACAATGGAGACATTGTTAGAGGCAGCCTCTCACCCTCCTGCCCTTGTGCGGGCAATGCCCAATATACCAGCGTCCGTCGGGTGTGCCATGACGGTTGTTACCGCCAATGGGCGAGTGAGCGCTGCCCAGCGGAGCTTGTGCTCGGCTTTGTTGGAAGCTGTGGGTGTGGTTGAGTGGATTGAGGATGAAGTGTTGATAGAGGCTGTAACGGCACTATCTGGTAGTGGTCCGGCTTATGTGTTTTTGTTGGCGGAGGCTATGGCTGATGCGGGGGTGGATTTGGGGTTGGAGCCGGAACAAGCAATGCGGTTAGCTCGTGCGACACTTGTCGGAGCAGGTGCTTTGATGGCTGAGAGTGAGGCACCGGCGTCATCTTTACGGGAAGGAGTAACCTCTCCTGGCGGCACGACGGCAGCAGCATTATCTATATTGATGGATGCCCAAGGACTTAAACCTCTTATGGCTCGCGCCATGAAGGCCGCCTGTGATCGCGCTCGGGAGTTAGGTGGATAAAGAGCAGGACTAATAATACTACCCTGACAAGTTTATCTGAACCCGCAACCCGCCAAGGGGCGAGGTGTCTAACTTAATATCTCCCCCGTGTAGGCGGATGATATCGCGTGCAATAGTAAGACCCAACCCCACGCCAAGCCTGTCTTGGTTACGGGCTTCATCCAGCTTGTGAAAGGGGCGGAAAACATTCTCTCGCTGGTCTATAGGGATACCCGGGCCATCATCATCAAGGGTAATGGTTAGTCTATCGTTTTGCTTGACTGCTGTAATGGCAACAATGCTTCCATAATCACACCCATTGCTCACAATGTTGGTAAAACAGCGTGTTAGGGCATTTTGTCTACCGGAAATCATCATAGAGGCTTCTGCGTCAATAGTAATAGATGTTTCTTTTTTGCGCTGGGTGGTGATAACCACATCGTTCAGCAGAGCAGTAAGGTCTAACCAGCGTGTTTGTTCTTCTTGCCCGTCTTGGGCAAAGGCCAAATAGGCCTCTAACATTTTTTCCATTTCCTCTGCGTCACGACGCAGAGCGGAGACGTCTACTTTATTCTCCAGCATTGCCAACTCCAGTTTGAAGCGGGTTAAGGGAGTGCGTAAATCATGACTAACACCGGCTAGCATATTGGTGCGCTGTTGAATGTGGCGGTCAATGCGGTTTTTCATGATGATGAAGGCCAGCGTGGCGCGTCGAATTTCTGTAGCGCCGCCGAGTTTAATATCCTCTATGTTTTGCCCCTTGCCTAGAGCATCTGCGGCATGAGCCAAACGTTGAATAGGTTTGAGTTGATTACGCTGAAAAATAACTGCGATACAAATAAGGATACATGAGGTCACTACCATCCAGATAATGAAAATATGGGAGTTGGTGGCATAGACACGACTACGGGGCATACGAACGCCCATCACGGTACCATCTGCCAGAAAGATACGTATGTCTACATCATTTTCTTGGTTGGTGGTGTTTAGCCAGAAGGGGCGCCGCACAATTTCTCTTAACTCGCGGCTTAGAGATAAGTGTAGGAGAGGAATAATAGGAATTTCTGAAACAGACGGTAACATCTCACCCTTGTTAAAGGTGATGCTATAGCCTAGTTTAGCAGTGATATTCTGAATCTGGCGAGTGGTATTGTAGATCTCTGTCTCTTTGAGGGTTGTATTGTCAGTTACGTTTTCATCATAGAGGTCCGCAATAACCGCCAGCTCCTGAACAGCGGTTCTTGATAGTTTTTTTGTGACACTTTCCCAATAGCGCTCCATAAAAACAAAAGCGACGACCGCCTGTAGAATAATCATAGGGGCAATGATGGTAACAAGGGAACGCCCTAAGAGGTCTTTGGGGAGAAGACGTTTGATACGTCTGGTAACAACGTTCATGGTGTACTTATCTTGTTGCCTCTCATGTCTATACTATCAGGTTTGAGAATATATCCGGCATTGCGCACAGTTTGTAGATAGGTTGGTTTGTGAGGGGTTTCCTCTATTTTACGGCGTAAGCGAGCAATCTGTACATCAATGGAGCGTTCTGAGGGGCCAATACCCGCTGCGCATAAAGCCTTTCGGCTGAGGATACTGTCTGGCGTTTGCGCCAATTGTTGCAAGAGTTGGCTCTCTCCAGCTGTTAGATATACTTTTCGCCCGCTTTCCATAAGGGTGCCCTGCTTTACGTTGAATGTGAACGGCCCAAACCGAATAGCATGGGGTGCTCCATCCATCTGTATAGTGTTAGGCTCTCGTGTGCGCCGCAATATGGTTTGAATACGCAAAAACAACTCACGAGGCTCAAAAGGTTTACCCAGATAATCATCCACGCCGCGCTCAAGGCCATCAATGCGGTGTTGTGCTTCCGAACGCGCTGTCAACATGAGGGTAGGAACAGAAGATTTCTGCTTCAGGCGAACAGCAAAACTCAACCCATCTTCCCCAGGCATCATGATATCCAGCACGATAAGGTCAAACTCAAGCCCTACCATGCGTTGTTCCGTTTCGGTGACATCTTTTGCTGTGGTAACCCGCAAGCCCTGTTCTTCTAGATAACGTTTCAGCAAATCCCGAATGCGTTGGTCGTCATCAATCACCAAAATATGAGCGGTTTCTACATCGGAGCTGGCCGTAGGGGGTGATGAAGGGGGCTTGTTCATGTTATGTGACCGGAAGCAAATAGCTTTGTAATTTTCGCGTGAGTTTCTTTGTTTACCATCTTCAGGAGGATAGATCGAAAAGTAGCTCGCTCATGGGGAGTGGTTTCAGATAGAGCGTGCAGGATACGTTCATGCTGGGGAGTGGATAATCTGCGTTCTAGGGCGATGCCCTCTGGAGTGAGATGAAGCAAGCGTTGGCGACGGTCACGAGAGCCGGTTTTTTGTTCAATAAATCCTTCTAGGGTAAGCTGTTTGAGGACTCGTGCTAGGCTTTGTTTGGTGATGGTAAGGATATCTAGAAGGGCTGCCACGGAGATACCTGGATGACGGCCAACAAAATGAATAATGCGATGGTGGGCGCGACCAAACTCAAAATCAGCTAGAATAGCGTCGGGGTCGCTGGTGAAATCTCGATATGCGAAAAAAAGAAGTTCACTTATTTCAACAAATTCCTGACGTTTTTCCGCATTTTCCACCTCTGCGAGGAGCCTGCTCGGGGGTGGATTTAGATGGGAGGATTTTAGGTCAGCCATGTTGACATATTTTGACGAAAGCACTACGCTCCATACATTCTAAGATGAAATGGGTTAGGAAGGCCAGCCACTATCCCCGTCTTTCGTTGCCCACTCTGTGGGTTATACGTATTAGGGGCCACGCAATATTGGGGGACCTTAAAAAATGTCTCAAGAAGGGTTTGATGATAGGCTGGGGTATATCTGGTTTGATGGCGCATTGGTTTCATGGCGTGATGCGCAGATTCCTGTTTTAAGTCACGGTCTGCATTATGCAAGTTGTGTTTTTGAGGGCGAGCGGGCCTACGCTGGTAAGATATTCCGTTTGCGAGAGCATACGTTGCGTTTGTTTGAGTCGGCAAGGATGCTTGGCTTTGAGATTCCTTGGGAAGTGGAGGAAGTTGATAAGGCCTGTTGCGATATGCTAGTTGAGCAGCAGATTAGTGATGGGTATGTGCGTCCGGTTGCGTGGCGGGGTAGCGAAATGATGGGAGTTTCGGCCCAGAACAACACAATTCACTTAGCCATTGCGGTATGGGAGTGGCCATCTTATTTTGACCCGGCGGAGCGTCTGAAAGGGATACGTTTAGATATAGCTGAGTGGCGTCGTCCGGCGCCCGATATGGCTCCTTGCTTTAGCAAGGCGGCGGGGCTTTATATGATTTGCACGTTAAGTAAACACGCAGCCGAGGCGAAGGGTTATGCGGATGCCTTGATGCTGGACTACCGAGGGTTTGTTGCAGAAGCAACTGGCGCTAATATTTTCTTTGTTAAAGATGGCGTTATGCACACGCCGACCCCTGATTGTTTTCTTAACGGCATCACTCGTCGGGCAGTGATTGATTTAGCACACCAACAGGGTGTTGAGATTGTTGAGCGTCATATTAGACTGGAGGAGATAGACTCTTTTCAGGAATGCTTTATTACCGGTACAGCGGCTGAGGTAACGCCGGTTTCTGAAATTGGGCCGTACAGGTTTGAAACTGGGGCGCTTACAAAGACCATGGTGGGGGAATATACCCGACTGATATTGACAGAAAACACAACTTAGTAGCGCATAAAAACGCGCAGAACGTTATGGTTTTTCCCACCGCTCGGCAGCTGCATGATCTTCGGGACGGCTGTCAACCCAGCGTTTATGTTCTCCATCACTTTCCTGTTTCCAGAACGGTGCTTGAACTTTGAGAGTATCTGCTAAAAAGGCGCAAGCCTCTATGGCTGGCTGTCGCTGTTTGGCTGCGGTAATAATCAGAACAATGGGGTCTCCCAGAGTCAATAACCCATAGCGGTGAATAATCAGGCAGTCATCTAACACCCAACGTTGACGGGCTTCCGCTTCCATCCTCGCCAACGTCTTTTCAGTCATGCCTGGATAATGCTCTAGCACCATCTGGGTTATGGGTCGCCCAGCGTTCATGTCCCGTACAACTCCCATAAATAAGCCAATGCCACCAATATCACATCGTCCCTCTGTGATGCTGGATAGTGCCTCTTGAACGTTAAAAACATCACGCTGGATATAAATCATGACGTCTAGCCGCCTGTCACAGGAGGAAAAAACGCAATTTCTTCAGCATGCTCTATCAACGTGTCCAGTTCTGCATAGTTTTGATCAACGGCAATATGAACGAAGGATATATCAGCAAAAGCCACCGCTCCTCGTTCATCACGCTCCGCCAACAGAGCCATTAGTGCCTCTGGCGTGTGCACACCACTAGGTAATGCTAGAGTTTCTTCGGAGCGTCCCATCTTCTCTCGGAGCCACGAAAAATAGAGAATTTTCACTGAGGTGGTCATGAATCTCCGTCTTCATCAATAACATAAGCGATGCCAGAGCGCCAATAATCATAGCCAGTATAAAGGGTCAACAAGGCGGCAATCCACAACAAGGTAAGCCCAATGCCCGTGAAGAGAGAATAGTCTTGATTTATAATTTTGATAGCTATCAGTTTGTCGGTAGCAGGAGCAGGAATTAAAAAACCGATGGCTAGTAGCTGAATGAGAGTTTTCCACTTAGAGAGTAAATTAACAGGTACACTTATCTGTAATGCTCCCAGATATTCACGCAAGCCAGATACGAGAATCTCTCGACATAAAATAACCACGGCGGCCAAAATTGATAAGCCTGCTATGGTTCCCTGACCTACCAGCATCAGCAACAAAGTGGCCACCAGTAGTTTATCAGCGATGGGGTCTAGCATACGTCCGAAACTAGAATGTTGCTGGCGAACACGCGCTAGATAGCCATCCAGAAAGTCAGTAATGCTAGCAACAACAAACAATCCAAAGGCCACCCAGCGCGCCCAATCGGCGGGGATAAAAAAAGTTGTCATCATAGTGGGTATCAGGAGGATACGACCATAGGTGAGCAAATTAGGAAGAGAGGTCAGCATGGGGAGGTGTTTCCGGTGAGTTTGTATCTTCTGTTTACGAGATTTTTTTTAAGTTTGCGCATCATGGAAATAATCATGGATAGCCTGTGCGAGGCGGGTGCTGATGCCTTTGACGGCAGCAAGATCTGCGGATGCAGCGTCTTTTACCGCCCGCGCCGAGCCAAAATGATGTAGTAGAATACGTTTGCGGTGTGTTCCGATGCCGGGGACCTCATCAAGGAGATTTTCTGTGATGGTCTTGCGACGGCGGGCGCGATGGCCACTAATAGCAAAACGATGGGCCTCATCTCGAAGGCGTTGCAGATAATAAAGGGCCGGTGAGCGCGGCGGTAGCGAGAAGACCTTGTTGCCTTTCATGAAAAAGCGCTCCTCTCCAGCATTGCGTTGGGAGCCTTTGGCGATGGCAATGAGGGGGATGTCGCTTAAGGCTAATTCATTCATAACTGCACGGGCGGTGCTTAGGTGGCCTGCGCCGCCATCGATGAGGACCAAATCGGGTCGGGGGGTATGGCCGCTTGTTCCTTTAGAGTTTGGCTCTTCTTGAAGAAGTAGTTTGAATCGGCGGGTGAAGACTTCTCTTATCATGGCGTAATCATCACCAGGGATGTCATCGGTGTTGCGAATGTTAAAGCGTCTGTATTGGTTTCTTATGAACCCTTCTGGTCCGGCAACAATCATGCCCCCGACGGGATGTGACCCCTGAGTATGGCTGTTATCGTAGACTTCAATACGCTGTGGGATATTGGGCAGATTAAAAACTTGAGTTACGGCCTCTAGAAGCTTGTACTGACTGGATGTTTCTGCAAGGTAGCGCTCTAGAGCCATGCAAGCGTTATCGCGGGCGTACAGGGTGAGGGCGCGTTTTTCTCCGCGCTGGGGGGTAGTGATGTTGATGCGGCGTCCGGCGCGTAGGGACAACGCTTCTGCTAAAAGTGACTGCCTATGGATGGGGCGGTCAAGCAAGATAAGGCGCGGGGGTGGTCGGTTTTCGTAAAATTGTGCTAGGAACGCATCCATGACGCTGGCGCTGTTTAGGGCACGGTCGTGGCGGGGAAACCATGCTCGGTTGCCCCAATTTTGACCGGCTCGGAAAAAAAATACTTGGATGCATGTTCGACCGCCATTTTGGTGGGATGCGAAAACATCGGCCTCTGTTAGGGAGGCGGGGTTGATGCCTTGGGTAGATTGGATTTTTGTAAGCGCATAAATGCGGTCCCGATATATAGCTGCTTGTTCGTAATCTTGGGCTTGGCTGGCATCGCTCATAAGGCGTGATAAATTATTTTGAATACGGTGGCTCTTGCCACTCAAAAACTCTCGAGCCTCGTGGACAAGTGAGCCATAATCATCAAGGTTGGTATGTCCTGTGCATGGGGCACTACATCGCTTGATTTGGTGAAGAAGACACGGGCGGGTGCGGGAGGCATAAACAGAATCAGAGCAAGTACGCAACAAAAATGCTCGTTGCAAGATTTCCAGCGTGTGATTGACGGAAGTAACAGAGGCAAAGGGGCCGAAATAGTCACCTGAGCAATTACGTACACCTCTGTGTTTGACAATGCGAGGAGCAGGGTGATCATCAGTGATAAGAATAAACGGGAAGGATTTATCATCTCGCATCAAAACGTTGAAACGCGGTTTCAATCGCTTGATGAGATTGGCCTCTAAGAGAAGAGCATCGGCTTCAGTTTGGGTAGTAATGAACTCCATTGAGGCCGTTAACACAATCATGCGAGCGATACGGTTAGAATGACCTGATAATTTGGCGTAACTCGCCACTCTGTGTTTTAGGTGGCGGGCTTTGCCTACATAAAGAGTTGTCCCATCGCTACCGATCATGCGGTAGACACCAGGGGTATCAGGTAGGGTTTTTACTTTTTCGGCAATTAAATCTGGCCCCGTTAAGGCTAGTGCTGTGTCAGTAGGTGTTTTTTGTGTGTTAGAGTCCATGAGGGATAGGAGTCAGGAGAGGCCATAAGGGTGTGAATAAGGTTGTTGAAAAAATGTAACCCACAAATGTATCTGTATGTAACAGGATATATCTTTTTTGGTAGAGATTGACGATCTTTTTCTATGTAATTGTATTTTATGTGCTTTTAGATAAGAGCGAGGCGACTTCTCGCAATACGATTTTTATCATTGCTTACAAGGCTGTTTTGATTTTCTCAAAAGGCGTGTGAAAAAACGGCCCTCCTTTATATTAAAAAGTGGATGCCCCCTATTTAGCTATTTGATTTCAGAGGTGCTTCCTCCGCCTCCGAGTAATTTTCTGGATGGGGCGAAAAACGCTCAATCTCGACACCGGCGGCGGTGGCTTGCTCTATAGCTTTGGGTTTTTCCACACGCACTCTGACCATTAGCACTCGCGCATCCTCCAGGCACAAGGCAGCGATGTCCTCCGCAAGTTCCTCCACCAGTGCCACATGCTTCCGAACAGCCAGCACACGAATGCGCTCGGCAAGAGTCTCGTAGCACACAACATCCTCAAAATGCTTCTCCTGCTCCGGCGATTTTATCTCCTGCGTTGCCATATTGATATTGATACAAACCGGCTGCCACCAGCCTTGTTCGTAATCATGGATACCAATCTGAGCCTCTACAACAAGGTCACGAATGAAAACATGAGCCACCCCACGTTGTCCATCGACGATAGGGCATGTGCCAAATTTGTTGAGTGTATTAAGAGCGTGGGGCACCTTTGTTTTCTCCGTTTGCGTCATTCTTATTCCAGTGCGGTTAGAATATCCGGCATTTTCCATGCCAGATGCTGTCCCCCATCCAGAATGATCATTTGGCCTGTCATACCGGGAGAGGAAAGGATAAACTGTACCGCCTGACAGAGTTCGTCTACTGTTGCGCCGTGTTGCAAAGGTACAGATTCTTGAAGGCGCTGGAAATGCTCATCACTTTGATGGCTACTCGGCAGAGTTGATCCAGGGGCTACAGCATTAACCCGAATCTTGGGCGCTAGAGCCTGTGCTGCCGTGCGTGTTGCGGTCCACAGCCCTGCTTTTGAGAGAGTATAGGAGTAAAATAGGGGGGTTAGACGCTGAACTCTCTGGTCAATTAGATTGATAACATCACCTTCTATGCTGTCAGGTAGGTGGCGAGCAAAAGACTGGGTGAGAAAAACCGGCGCTCGAAGATTAATATCCATATGGCGCTGCCACAACCCCGGTGTTATATCATCCAGCGTGTCACGTTCAAACAGAGAGGCATTGTTGATTAGGCATGAAACGGCTCCCGAAGCGTTTGTGGTATTGGTGCTAAAAGCGCGCATGGCGCTGGGAATGAGATTGTCTACCGCAGTTGAGTCGGCAAGGTCAGCCTGTATAGCAACAGCATGTCCACCGTTATTTGTAATGTTTTGTGCGAGAGACGTAGCCTCATCGCCGGACGTATTGTAATGCAAGGCAACGGCCCAACCGTTGGAGGCCATATACAGAGCCATGGCTCGCCCGATACGCCGCGCCGCGCCGGTTATCAGTGCTACAGGGCGTTGTTCTGAGGTAGCACTGGTCATGAAATAGCCTTGTTTGGTACCACAACCTCTGTAATATCAGGGTGCAACTCATGTTCGTAAGTGTGGCGGTCTTGAAATACCCATCCAATATAGAAGATATACCCCGCAAAAAACAAACACCCCATGGTGCGATTAATAGCACCACGGGTCATGCTAAAGGGGAGAACAAGCAGGGCGGCTACCAACATAACCCATAAATCCAGATGTAAGAACTCCTCCGGTATTGGTACAGGATGCACCATAGCGGTTAGCCCCATGACGGCAAAGAGATTGAAGATATTACTACCGATAACATTGCCGATGACGATATCCGTCTGTCGGCGCAGGGCGGCGGTAAAGGTAGCGGCAAGTTCAGGTAAGGATGTTCCTATGGCAATAGCAGTTAGGCCAATGACAGAATCGGGAATGTTAAATGTAGAGGCGATGTTGACCGCACCATAAATGGTAAGTTCTGCACTAATGGGCAACCCCACTAGTCCTATGATGATAAAGATTACAATCATCCATGGGGCAGTTATTTTTTTTGGGGTATCTTCAAGGAGAACATCCATGGAGTTAGTATATTGGGTGCAATATATGATGAACAGAATAATGCCGGAAAACATCAACGTGCCGAGCCAAAACGTCAACACGCCGCTAAAACAGATCAGAATACAGACGATGCTGCCACCGACCATCATGAGAGCATTTTGATGGATAGTACGTAGGGCGTCTTTTGAACAGGCGAGGGGAAAGAATATTGCAGGCAATCCGAGCGCTAGCAGAATGTTAGCGATGTTGCTGCCAACTACGTTACCCAGAGCAATACCAGTTGCACCATCAAGGGCAGCATCTACAGAGATGACAAGTTCTGGTGCTGAAGTAGCAAACGCTACCAGCGTAAGGCCAATGGTTACGGATGATATACCTAGTCGTCGGGCGGCCGCTATAGCGCCCAGCACTAGAATATCGCCGCAGACCACCAATCCAATAAGACCGCAGATGAGAGCTAGATACATCATGGTGGGGCTGTTTTATCGTGTTGTAGAGGCACCATAAGGAGGAGTATAGTAGCAGGTTATTGCGATTCACACCCCATAGGATTGCGGTTAAATTAAACAGCAGGATAGTTGGGGACTCTTAAAATGGATATTATGAAGGAGGCGGTATTTGTGGGAGAGATTCCATGGCTACGTGAGATTATTATCTTTCTGGTAGCTTCTGTTGTTATTGTTCCCGTCTTTCATTTTTTGCGTGTTAGTCCTGTTCTTGGTTTTCTGCTCGTTGGAGCTGTTATAGGGCCGTTTGGCGTCGGGCTTGTAGAAGATGTCGGCAGAGTACATGCTCTCGCTGATCTTGGCATTGTCTTTTTGTTATTTACCATAGGCCTTGAGGTCTCTTTTGACCGGTTACGTACCATGCGACGGTTGGTGTTTGGCCTTGGCGTAGCACAAGTGGTGGTGACGTCGGTTATCATTACGATGGTGTTGAGGGCTTTAGGAATTGAGGCAGAGCAAGCCATTATTCTTGGATTAGCGTTGAGCCTGTCTTCTACGGCAGTTGTCATGCAGATACTCATTGAGCGGAACGAGTTTTCTGCCGAGGTGGGGCGCACTAGCCTTTCTGTTTTGCTGCTACAAGATTTGTCGGTAGTTGTGCTGTTAGCGCTGATTGATATTTTTGGCCAGACCTCTCAGGGGTTTTCCGTGGTGGATATTGCTGAACCTGTCGGCAAGGGGGTGTTGGTTATTGTAGCCATTGTAACGTTGGGGTGGGCTGCAATGCGTCTTGCTTATCCGTTTATTGCCCGCACTGGTAGTGCTGAATTGTTTACGGCTCTTACGTTATTAGCCATTCTTGGTATGGCGTGGGTTACGGGCATATCTGGCCTGTCTATGAGTCTGGGTGCTTTTTTGGCGGGGTTTTTACTCTCGGAAACAGAGTTTCGTCATCAAGTTGAAGTTGATATTATGCCGTTTCGAGGGCTGTTATTGGGGTTATTTTTTATCTTCATTGGCATGAGCATTGACTTCACGCTGCTTCAGGGAATCTGGCAGGAGGTTGCTCTTGGTGTTGCAGGCTTAATTATCCTCAAAGGTTTCATCCTCTGGGGTTTGTGCTTGTTGTTTTCCATTTCAGCTATCACGGCAATGCGTGTTGGTCTTCTGCTTGGGGGAGCGGGCGAATTTGCTTTTGTGGCAATTAATGCCTCTTTGGGGGAGGGTATTTTAGATAACTCCCTCGCTCATTATGTGTTGTTGTTGGCAGCGCTATCGTTAGCAGTAACACCCTTGTTGATGTTGGTAGGTGTTGCTCTGGAGCGTTGGTTGGGGCGGGAGGAAGAAAATTTGTCAGATTCCAACTCTCTAGAAGGTCATGTGATAATCGCTGGTTATGGTCGTGTTGGACGTATGGTAGGTCGTCTGTTAACGGAGCAGCAAGTGCCTTTTTTAGCTCTGGATATGGATACCCCTCGCGTTCGTTTTTATCGCCGGACGGGAGAGCCAGTCTATTATGGTAATGTCATTCACTCTGAAGTGATGGTGCGCATGGGCATTGAGCGAGCAGCGCTGGTATTGATTACGGTAGATAACGATGTTGCGGCCTCGCGCGCGGTGATTTCTATTCGGCAGCGTTGGCGTTGGGTTCCGGTTTATGTTCGGGCGCGGGATATAGAGCACTCTAATGAGTTAACCCGCTTTGGAGCAACGGTTGTGGTGCCGGAAACTATGGAGACCAGCCTACAATTGGGGGGACAAGTATTGCGTGCCTTGGGTGCGCCGTTGGAGGCGGTGGCGGTCATTCTGGAGCGCGTTCGGGATGAGAATTACGTTTCTATTTCTCAAAAAGAGAAATAGCGGTGAGGCAGTGGAAATTGTCAGGAGAAAAGGTGTACGGGGTCGCCTTGCGTGGCGTCTCCACCCTTCACAATCCGACAACAAATACCACTTACCAAGAGATTGGGACGCTGCAACGTCCAGTTTAGATTTTATCTCAGACCAGTGCAGTCCACAACCCATGCACCCTCAAACAAGAGTGTAACCTGACAATCTTAGCGTGTTCCGCGTGCGCTTACTTTTATGCCACACTCTACAGTGACCACGCAGGTTGTTACCGTTTCCATGAGAGCACGTTTTGCTGGAGTAGGGCTATGGCTTCAATCTGGCCATTGGGTGAAGTCATGTCTATCTCCTCTAAATCATACACTCCGCTATTGTATACTACACCATTATATGCCTCGTCTGGCATTTCGGTGTGGGCGAGGTTTACCTGTGGCTACTTTTCCTTTACTTTTTTTATTAATCTGCCCACGACCAGCACGTTGGCTAGACAAGGGAATTGCCTCCATTTGGTTTTCTATCTCACTTTGACGCATTAAAGGATTCTCCGCAATGGCCAACTCGGTAATTTCAAGACGCCTGATTTCGTCACGCAAGCGAGCGGCCTCTTCAAACTCAAGATTTTCAGCGGCGACATGCATTTCTTTTTTTAGAGTCTTAAGACGGGTAGGTAAATCTGGTCCTTCAAAATTTTCCGATTCTTCTGCAAACCCTATATCTACCCGCGCATGATCGCGCTCGTAGACACTATCTAGAATATCGCCAATGTTTTTGCGTATAGAGGCAGGAGTGATATTGTGCTGCTTATTAAAATCTTCCTGCTTTTGACGGCGACGCTCAGTCTCACTGATGGCTTTCTTTAGAGATTTAGTCATGGTGTCTGCATAAAGGAGAACTCGCCCCTCTATATGACGTGCCGCGCGCCCGATGGTCTGGATGAGAGAAGTTTCAGCACGCAAAAACCCTTCCTTGTCGGCATCCAGAATGGCCACGAGGGCACATTCGGGGATATCCAATCCCTCGCGTAGCAAATTAATACCTACCAGAACATCAAAAACACCTAAACGTAAATCCCTGATGATTTCAATGCGCTCCAGCGTGTCAATGTCAGAGTGCATATAGCGCACATGAATACCTTGCTCGTGCATATAGTCGGTTAAATCTTCCGCCATACGCTTGGTTAGGGTGGTGACGAGAACACGTTGTCCAGCGGTGGTTGCTTTGCGGGTTTCGGCGATGAGATCATCTATCTGATGAGTTGCCGGACGCACTATACAAACAGGGTCCATGAGACCCGTGGGGCGTATGACTTGTTCTGTGAAAACGCCGTGGGTGCGTTCCGTCTCCCAAGAGCCTGGGGTAGCGGATACGTAGATAGTTTGTGGACGCATGACATCCCACTCCTCAAATTTGAGGGGGCGGTTGTCAATGCAGGAGGGCAAACGGAATCCATACTCTGCCAGATTGGTTTTGCGCCGTAGGTCTCCGTAATACATGCCATTTAGTTGAGGTATGGCCACATGGCTTTCGTCAACGAAGATAAGAGCATTGTCGGGCAGGTATTCAAACAATGTTGGAGGAGGTTCACCCGCAGCGCGTCCGGTGAGATAGCGGGAGTAATTCTCAATACCTGCGCATGAGCCGGTAGTCTCTATCATTTCTAAGTCAAATAGAGTGCGCTGCTCTAGTCGTTGAGCTTCCAGCATACGGCCCTCGTCGTTGAGTTCATCTAGGCGTGCACGTAAATCCGAGGCGATGGCTTTAGCCGCTTGTGCCAAGGTGGGGCGAGGGGTCACATAGTGAGAGTTAGGATAAATCCGTATGGTTTCTAATTGGGCTTCTTTTTTACCGGTGAGGGGATCAAATTCGGTGATATCTTCTACTTCGTCGCCGAATAGGGATACGCGCCAAGCACGGTCTTCATAATGGACGGGGTAGACTTCCACCACATCGCCTTGTGCCCGGAATGTGCCACGTTGAAAAGCTTGGTCGTTGCGTTGATATTGGAGGGACACAAGGTCGGTGATTAATTTTTCTCGGTTGAGTTGTACGCCAGTTTTTACGTCGACGGTCATAGCGGCGTATGTTTCCACGGCTCCGATGCCATATATGCAGGAAACGGAAGCCACGATAATGACGTCATCGCGCTCTAGAAGGGAACGTGTGGCAGAGTGGCGCATTCGGTCGATTTGTTCATTGATGGAACTTTCTTTTTCTATATAGGTATCAGTTCGTGGCACGTAAGCTTCTGGCATGTAGTAGTCGTAGTAGGAGACGAAATACTCCACGGCATTGTCGGGGAAGAAGTTTTTGAACTCTCCATAGAGTTGTGCGGCGAGAGTTTTATTGGGGGCTAGAATAAGAGCAGGTCGTTTCGTTTCTTCTATGACCCGCGCCATGGTGTATGTTTTTCCAGAGCCTGTGACTCCGAGTAGCATTTGGTCTCGTACTTGGGTGTTTATGCCGTCTACAAGATCTTTTATGGCGTGGGGTTGGTCGCCTGCATCAGTGAAATCGGATACGAGATTAAATGATTTGCCCCCTTCTCTTTTCGGAGGGCGGGCTGGTTTTTTGGGGATAAAGAGGGTAGAGTCGTCTGTGAAGCCCGTGTTGTCTGTTGTTGTACTGTTAGGAGGCATCGCGGTGTCAGTATAATGCATCTTGCGCCGATATAAATGGAAGTTAGTTATGTATCTCTATAGGCGACGACTTTACTATACTTGATTGTATTTAAAGGGACTTACTATAGTTTCGTAAACACACTTGCATAACTCTCTGCTAATTCAGCGGTGTTTTCACCTTATTACTGATTTCTCTCGTTCTATCTCTCCGGAGCGCTCACGTCGTACTCATGTAACGGTTTCAGACCTCTTATTCAGGCCTGAAAACCATCATTTTAGCGGTACTCATCTCGGTTATTTATATCCACAGGCAAATAATCAAGGAGCAAAAAGGTCGTGGCGAACTATATCACCCGATTTAATGCCAAGCCGTTCTGCCCCGCCACCGGCAATCTCTAAGACGGCTCGAACATTAACACCCGACGAGATAGTTTTGCGAGAATAAGGCTCCGTCATAGTTTCAATTTTGGCAATCTTCCCATTGCGACGAATAAACAATATATCCAACGGAATTGGCGTGTTGGCCATCCACATGGTGATCTCCTGATCTTGACGATACGCAAACAACATGCCGTGATTCTCCGGCAGAGACGCACGAAACATCAACCCCCGCTTTTGCTCATTGGGGGTACGGGCAATCTCTATTGTAAAGGCACGTTTTCCCTCACTCGTCTCTATCACTAGAGTTTCTGGGATGCGATCAGAAATTAAGTCGGCTAGAGAATCGCTCGGCACGCTCCATACGCTAAAAAACAACACAAAGACAAAAAATGGAACTGCGCCCACTTTGCTGGACCTCCTCATACTGCCGTCCCTCCAACTGTTAAGCCATCTATCCGTAAGGTGGGTTGTCCAACCCCCACCGGCACTCCTTGACCTTCTTTACCACACGTACCAATGCCGCTATCTAGAGATATATCATCACCAACCATAGAAACCCGCGTGAGAACATCTGGGCCGTTGCCAATCAAAGTAGCTCCCTTGACCGGAGGTCCTAAGCGACCATTTTCTACTAGATAAGCCTCGGTGCAAGAAAACACAAATTTGCCACTGGTGATATCTACCTGACCACCTCCGAAGGATTTAGCATACAATCCTCGTTTCACAGAGCGCAAAATCTCGTCGGGGTTATGGCTCCCCGGTAACATAAACGTATTCGTCATGCGGGGCATGGGACTGTGGGCATAAGACTCGCGCCGTCCATTGCCAGTGGGTGCCATAGACATCTGCCGAGCACTCAGGCGATCGTGCATATAACCTTTCAAAATACCGTCTTCTATCAACATAGAATGTTGCGTGGGAGTACCTTCGTCATCGAATCCCAAAGATCCACGCCGCTCCGGTATGGTTCCATCGTCCACCACCGTAATGCCTGAGGCAGCCACACGCTCTCCAAGTAGATCTGAAAAAGCTGACGTTTTCTTGCGGTTGAAATCACCCTCGAGACCGTGACCTACAGCCTCATGAAGCAAAATGCCCGGCCATCCGGGACCAAGAACCACATCCATCTCACCAGCGGGGGCATCCACCGACTCAAGGTTAACCAGTGCTTGCCGTAAGGCTTCCTCCACCTGAGACTGCCAGCGCTCTGGCATGAGCCAGACGTCATATCCTGTGCGCCCTCCCGAACCAGCATATCCTGTCTCTTGATGGTCGCTATTCCCTGCCACAATAGAGATATCAAGGCGCACAAGGGGGCGAATATCCTCGCGAGTCTCGCCACCAGAGCGAATAATTTGCACCACTTGCCATGACCCTGCCAAGGTCGTTGATACCTGACGTACCCGCTCATCTTTGCTACGGGCGTAGGCATCTATGGCTTCTAGAATGTCTATTTTTTCAGCAAAATTAGGGCTTTCCATAGGGTTCAAAGATGGATAGAGCACCGTATTGGAGGGTGAGGCCGCCTCCGACAGAATGCCTTCATGGCCTTGCTTAACCGCACAGACCGAGCGGGATGCTTTCATGATAGCGTCATGAGACAGAGTTGAGGCGTGAGCGTATCCTGTAGCTTCGCCAGCGATGCAACGTAATCCAAAGCCTTGGGTTGTATTAAATCCGGCTATCCGAAGGCGTCCATCATCATAGCTCAGCATTTCCGACTGCCGGTATTCAAGAAACAATTCGCCATCATCAGCCCCGTGAAGAGTATCGCTGACGAGGTTTTCAACCTTAGAGCGGTCCAAACTCGTGTGGGTGAAAAACACATCATTTCCAATATTTCCGGTATTATTAATAATCACTGTGGGAACCTCATCCATAATATCCAAACTCAAAATATTAATTTAATCTATAATATGGGGGTTATATACTTAAGTCACAATCTGTTTTTACTAGCATCCAACTAAAAACCACAGATTCTAACGGGATTGCGTTTTGTTGAGTCGCCAGTAGGCTTTGTACCCTTGAGCGCCCAATTCTCCTGAATAAGATCAAAAGGCGTATTTTCAACTTTGTTTCTCGTTTGCGGGTCGGCCTCCATGGTCCAGTAACACTTCCACCACTGCTGGTGTACTAGCGGTAGCCGCATAATGCAGGGATGTTTGCCCATCCTTATCACGGGCCTCCATGTCGGCCCTGCCTTCAAGAGCCGCTTCCACATCCGCCGTCGTGGCTGTTTTCCAAAAACCCTCGTCAAGTAACACGTTGTCTTGTGGAGTTGGGACTACTCTCCCCGCTTATCTGGTTGTGGCCTCAACCGCAAGGACACATGCCGGAGTCACCGCTGTGCCAACAGCCATGACAGCAACACAAATCAATGCAGCCACCAGACAGAGAGCTGCAGGGTCGGACACGCTACAGGTTAGCGATGCCATGGTACGACTGATAGAGTCCCGTATAAGGGGCAGCAAGGGCCGAGTGCTGATATCCTTTGCCGGCTGCGGTTCGGAGTGTATCGTAGCCGAAGAACTCGGTGTTGAGTGGATGGGAATTGAAATCAATCCTGAATATGTGAACTTTGCTGAAAAGAGTCTGGAACTGACGTTCGATGGATAACCTGACTCTCCTGTATCTATTTTTATTTTCCGTCTTACTATCGCCCCTTTAGGTGAAAAGAGGAAAGGGAAGAAAACCATGAAGAGATTTTTAGCTGTAGCGCAATTTTGTATGGGGTGGATGTATGACAAGGGACGCGGTGTCCCGCAAAATTACAATAGAGCAGTAACATGGTACCGCCGCGCCGCCGATCAAGGCTTTGGGGGGCGCAGTACAATCTGGGAGTAGCGTATTACAAGGGACAAGGTGTTCCGCAGGATAACGTACAGGCAGTGAAATGGTATCGCCACGCCGCCGATCAAGGCTTTGCACAAGCGCAATTTAATCTAGGAAATATGTTTCGGGCTGGAGAGGGCGTCCCACAAGATAAAGAACAGGCGCTGACATTGTATAAACAAGCAGCCGAACAAGGTTTAGCGCAAGCGCAAGCCAATCTGGGAGTAATGTATTACCAAGGAACAGGCGTTCTTCAAGACTACGTATATGCTCACATGTGGCTCAACATTGCCGTATCAAACGGCAATAAACGTGCAAGAAAATTGAGAGAGACCATCACGCAAATTTCGTCTCCTAATCAGATAGAAAAAGTGCAAGCGCTGGCGCGGGAGTGCGTCAGAAAAAACTATCAAGGCTGTTGAAGTAATACCCTGTCTGAGCGCGTAACCCCGGTGAAAGGTGGAAATTAATAGTGGTGGAGGTAGGCGGGATTGTAAGAGGGTTGGAGGACGAGGGGAAAATTCCTTAAAAGCAGTCTGAGTTTGCGTACACAGGGCTATAGTTCCCTTAAGTATATAAGCCCCTATAATATCCTTGCTCAGGGGGAGATTGTATCCTGATTGACGGGACGTAGGTCATTCTCTATACTGTCCAAGGCCTGAAGTCGTCGGGGCATGGCGGATAAATCGCACGGTACAATAGTACCATCACACCGATACATAGGGTGTTGTATAAGGCGCAGGGTCTCAAGGTCTAGCAAAAACACGCCATTGATGCGTCCAAACCAATCATCCCATTGGCGAAACATCCATGATTGCCAGCTAGCAGGGGGCGCATTGCAGATATTTTCAATCAAGCCCGCGTGGGCACAACACAAGCCCACCACACATTTTCCTGGGTCACGGGGGTCTAGCCATGGCGCAGCTTCGCTTAAAAGTTGAGGCGTGTCCATGCCTCGGCTACCAAAATGGACGCCTGCTGATATCAATCTACCATAATGAAAATGGACGAGAGCCTCGTCACGCATAACGGTCTCCTTTTCGGGTGGAGCCAGCCTGTTTCACTTAATCTTGACTATGCCATATCCTAACCGTTGGTGGCAGGGAAAAATGACGAGAAAAATGACAAATTTGGTGACGGGGGGCTGGTATGGATGAGGTGGTTGAGTGTATGATGGCGAAATTGTTGCTATTAATATATTGGAAGTCGCTAAAACAGGAAAGGCTGTAATTGACTGTACTATCATGAAGACAACGACATGGATGATTAGAACGTGTATGATTGTTGCTCTGGTGCTCGTGGGTAGTATTACGCTGGTGTTGGCGCAGCCAAACGGCGTGGCCGTTGAATGGCAAATGGGCTTTCAGGAAGCCGCTACGCCTGTCATGGAGCGGACTGAGGCTTTTCACCGTTTCCTCTTTTATATTGCAGCAGGTATCAGCATCTTTGTATTGATACTTTTGCTGATTTGTGTTTTTCGCTTCAACAAGCGAGCCAACCCGACGCCATCCAAAACAAGTCACAATACTCCACTGGAGGTGGTGTGGACGATTATTCCGGTTTTGATTCTTCTTGTGATCGCCGTGCCCTCTTTTCATCTTCTGTTTTATCAGGAAACTATTCCTGAGATAGATATAACGATCAAAGCAACAGGACATCAATGGTATTGGGAGTATGAATATCCTGACGATGATGGCCTAACCTTCTCGTCCATTATGTTGGAGGAAAATGAGCTTGGGTCCGAGCAATATCGCTTGTTGTCGGTCGACAATCCCCTCGTGGTACCCGTGAATACAACAATAAGAGTACAAATTACATCAGCTGACGTTCTTCATAGTTGGGCCATACCCGCATTTGGGGTTAAGATGGACGCTGTTCCTGGGCGGTTGAATGAGACGTGGTTTAACGCTACGGAGATAGGTACTTATTATGGCCAATGCTCTGAATTGTGCGGCGCACGACATGCTTTCATGCCCATTGAGATCCGTGTAGTTGAGCGTAACCAATATGATAACTGGCTAAACGAAGCAAAAGAGGAGTTTGCGGAGGCTCCCTCTTCTCCAGTAGCATCGTCGGCGTCTGTCACACTAGCGGCTCGCGCTGGTGGCTATTGATAGCATTTCATCAGGAGGGTTCAAGGATGGCCATAGAGCAAACTGTTAACGGTGCTGTTGAGGAGCATGAGCCTCATCTCACCGGATGGCGGCGTTATGTGTACTCAACCAATCATAAAGACATTGGCACTATGTATCTGGTGTTCGCCATTATTGCGGGAGCTATTGGCGGTGGCATGTCTGTTCTTATGCGCATGGAACTATGTATCCGGGTGATGGCATCTTGGGGGGCGATTACCAACTCTACAATGTTTTGGTGACAGCACATGGCCTCATTATGGTGTTTTTTGTGGTTATGCCCGCCATGATCGGTGGTTTTGGCAATTGGTTTGTTCCGTTGATGATTGGCGCGCCAGACATGGCCTTTCCCCGCATGAACAATATCTCGTTTTGGCTTCTACCTCCCGCCTTTCTACTATTGATGATATCACCGTTTGTGAGTGGTCCTCCCGGTGGCTTGGGCGCTGGTGGTGGATGGACAGTCTATCCGCCTCTATCAACGGCAGGAGGTCCAGGACCTGCCATGGATCTTGCTATTTTCTCTCTACATTTGGCGGGTATATCATCCATTTTGGGGGCTATCAATTTTATTACCACCATTCTCAATATGCGCACCCCCGGCATGACTATGCACAAAATGCCGTTGTTTGTGTGGTCTCTTTTGGTGACGGCCTTTCTGTTGTTGCTAACATTGCCGGTGTTAGCGGGGGCTATCACCATGTTGCTGACAGATCGCAACTTTGGGACGGCCTTTTTTGATCCGGCAGGGGGGGGTGACCCAATTTTGTTTCAGCACCTGTTTTGGTTTTTCGGGCATCCGGAGGTTTATGTTTTGATCCTTCCTGGCTTCGGTATCATCTCTCAGGTCATCGCTACATTTTCGCGCAAGCCGGTATTTGGCTATCTGGGTATGGCATATGCCATGGTTGCTATTGGTGGCGTGGGGTTAATTGTCTGGGCCCATCACATGTATACCGTTGGTTTGTCGGCAGAGACTCAGGCTTATTTTCTTGCCGCTACTATGATTATCGGTGTACCAACCGGCATTAAAGTCTTCTCGTGGATTGCAACCATGTGGGGAGGGTCAATTGATTTTAAAACCCCCATGCTATTTGCTGTCGGCTTTATTTTTCTGTTTACCCTTGGCGGTGTTACCGGTGTGGTGCTTGCCAACGCTGGTGTGGACCGTGCTCTTCACGATACATATTATGTAGTCGCGCACTTTCATTATGTACTGTCTCTTGGTGCTGTTTTCGCAATTTTTTCTGGCTGGTACTACTGGTTTGGTAAAATGACTGGCTACCAATACCCCGAAGCGTTTGGAAAAATACATTTCTGGATGTCTTTCGTTGGCGTGAATTTACTGTTCTTTCCACAGCATTTTCTTGGTTTGGCCGGTATGCCACGCCGCTATGTGGATTATCCAGATGCTTATACGGGGTGGAACTTTATTTCCTCCATTGGCAGTTATATTTCTGCGGTCTCTATTATTGTTTTCATGTTTGGCATGCTGGTGGCGTTTCGTCAAAAAGTTCCCTGTCCTGATAATCCGTGGGGAGAGGGAGCAACAACTCTGGAATGGACATTATCATCGCCACCCCCATTCCACCAATATACTCATTTGCCAAAAATTGCCTAATGAGTGACCGCAAGCGTGCGTGGTTGATCAATGGATGGGGCGTGAAAACAGGTCATTTGGTGTTTCGTGAGGCAGTATTTGGCAAAATCATCTATTGCGGGAAAAAATCAAATTTTTGATGAGACTATGAGTGAATTATCTGGACTATTACCTCACCCTAAATCCCGTTCTGGTGAGAGCTATGAGTTAGGCATGGGTAGTGCGGCAGATTATTTTTATTTATTAAAACCCCGTGTTATGTCGCTTGTGGTATTCACGGCTCTTGTGGGTTTGTTAATGGCTCCAGTGGATATACATCCGGTCATTGGCTGTGTTGCGTTGTTGTGCATTGCTGTAGGTGCAGGAGCGGCAGGTTCTTTGAACATGTGGTACGATGCAGATATTGATGCCACTATGGTACGCACTCGTGCAAGACCCATACCGGCAGGGCGCATTACACCCGGAGAAGCTCTGGGGTTTGGGGCGACGTTAAGTGTGGGGTCGGTAGCGTTTATGGGGCTGCTGGTAAATGTCGCGGCAGCTTTTTTGTTGGCTTTTACAATTGCTTTTTATCTTTTTGTCTACACCATGTGGCTTAAACGGCAGACGGTCTGGAACATTGTTATCGGTGGTGTAGCGGGCGCTTTGCCGCCAGTAATTGGTTGGGTTGTAACAGGTGCACCGTTGACCCTTGAGCCTATTTTTCTGTTTTTGTTTATCTTCCTCTGGACACCACCGCATTCATGGGCATTGGCTTTGTATAGGGTTGACGAATATAATCAGGCGGCAGTTCCTATGTTGCCGGTAGTTGTTGGGCGACGGACCACTCGGGTTCAGATTGTTATCTATGGGGTGGTGTTGGTGATGGTTACTATTTTTCCTTGGGTTATGGGCGGATGGGGGCCGGTTTATGGCGTGGGTGCTGTGGTCTTAGGATTGGCCTTTGCTGCGTCTATGGTGGATGTGTTGGTAGCAGGCGACGGCACTCGGGCACCTTCTGCTGCTAGACGGTTGTTCCTTGTTTCTATCATTTATCTGTTTTTACTGTTTACACTTATATTATGCGCGCGCCTGTTTGGTATGCTACCGGTGTTATCATGAACAATCAAAAGTGTCATAACTTAAACGGGACTACAGTTACCCCTATTAATAAAGGGCGCGAGGTTGCAACACAGGTGCCGTTTCTTGGTGAGGAGCAGTGGCGGGCCCGGCGTCGGCGCGCCAGAGTTTTGGGCTTTGTGCTGGCAGGGTTGGTGATTTTGTTTTTTATTGTGACGATTGTAAAACTAGGAGGCAACGTTGCAAATCGCCCGTTTTAGTCCTGACCATTTATTGTGTGTCGTGATGTAACAAAGAGAAAGGAGACTTGCCGTGGCTGAGGACAATCCGAGTATTATCTCCCATGTTGGCTTCTTTGCTTCTTCTAGGGAGGAGGTTATCGGGTTTTATGACGTTGCCCTTGAGGCAGGTGCTGTGGATGATGGCCCGCCGGGACCGCGACCCTTGTATGGGGCGCCGTATTTTGGTTGCTTTCTGCTGGACTCTGACGGCCACAAAATAGAGGCTTCGTTCTGGGACCAGACAGCGGAATAGTAAAAAGCAACAAAGAAATGAGGATGCACCACCCATGATGACGCTATCAGAGATTAAACGGCGTGAGCGGATGATTGTTGTGTTCTGCCTACTTCTGGTAGGGGGTATGGCGGGGCTTGCTTGGGGTGCGGTACCACTTTATGACTTGTTTTGTCGGGTGACGGGCTATGGAGGTACTACTGGAACGGCGCAAGCAGGCCCAACTCAGGTTTTAGACCGTACAATGACCATTCGTTTTGACGGTAATGTTGCGGGAAATATGGGCTGGGGTTTTGATCCATTGGAAAAACAGATGAAAATTAACATTGGCGAGGTAGAGCAAACCCATTATCAAGCTGTCAATGGTACAAACAAGGCAACGTCGGGTTCGGCAGTCTTTAATGTAACACCCCATGAGACTGGCGTGTATTTTAAGAAAATAGAGTGCTTCTGCTTTAGAGAACAACATCTAGCCGCTGGTGAGTCTGCCGAAATGCCGGTTATTTTTTACATAGATCCAGCCCTAGATGATGACCCCACTATGAATGATGTGCATACGATAACTCTTTCTTATACGTTCTTTCAGATCAGTCAGTGAGGGGCCACAGTAAAGGGCATAGATAGGCTTGATGCGTGGCTCATTGCGGGGTAGAACTCTGTAGAGCTTATTTAGAGGTTGAAAGAAAGAGCACGGTTTTCCATCATGGCTGATGCGCACGCAAAAAATCATGACTATCATCTGGTATACCCAAGTCCATGGCCCGTTGTTGGCGCTTTGGGGGCATTTCTTATGGCCTTGGGGGCGGTGTTGTACTTTCATGATTATACTGTCTGGGTGTTGCTGGCGGGAGGGGTGATTGTAGTGTACACCATGTTAGGGTGGTGGCGTGATGTGGTACGGGAGGCGAATCGCGGTGACCATACGCCGGTTGTCCAGTTGCATCTGCGTTATGGCATGATTTTGTTTATCATTTCGGAGGTGATGTTTTTTGCGGCATGGTTCTGGGCTTATTTTGATGTTGTTTAGCACCCGATGCTGTAGTTCAATTTGAGCGCAATGCCCTGACTGGTGGTCATTGGCCTCCTGCTGGTATCAAAACTTTTAACCCTTGGCATTTACCTTTACTTAATACGTTGGTGTTGTTGACGTCTGGTACAACGGTGACGTGGGCACATCACGCCCTCCTACATAATGACAGACGGGGTCTCAAGTGGGGATTAATCCTTACGATTGCCCTAGGCGTTTTATTTGCCGCTCTACAGGCGTATGAATATAACCATGCGGCTTTTGGGTTTAGTGGCCATATTTACGGGGCTACGTTCTTTATGGCCACCGGATTTCATGGTGCTCATGTAATTATAGGCAATATTTTTCTATTTGTGTGTTTGCTGCGGGCAATGAGGGGTGATTTTAGTCCTAACCATCATTTTGGATTTGAGGCGGCTGCGTGGTATTGGCATTTTGTTGATGTTGTGTGGCTGTTTTTGTTTTTCGCTATTTATGTATGGGGAAGCGGCCCTGCTTCATGAGTTTTGGCAAAGTGTGGTAAGTTTATAAGGACGTGATACGCCATTGGTAACCATGTCCCACAAAGTTTTTCAACCTATGTTGTGGCCAACTTTGATGGCTATTCCGACTCTTGCGGTTTTGGTGGGCCTTGGGGTGTGGCAATTAGAGCGGCTGCGTTGGAAATCAGATCTGATTGAAACCGTTGAGGCGCGGGTGGGTTTAGCCCCTGTGTCTTTTCCGGGTGCGCACACATGGGATAACCTTGATGTTTCTAACTGGGCTTTTCGTCCGGTTGTTGTGCGGGGTCGGTTTGACCATAGCAAACGACTTTATTGGTTTGCTCAAAAAGCAGGAGGGTCGGTAGGCTTTCAAGTGATTACCCCCTTGCGGTTGGAGGGTGAGGGGGGTGGTTGGGTTTTGGTAGATAGAGGTTTTGTAACCCAAAATAGCCGCGACCCTAAAGTGTGGACTGAAGGAGAACCAGAGGGGGTTGTCAAGATTATCGGGTTAGCGCGAGCGTCTGGCGTGCGCAGTTTGTTTGACCCTCCCGATGAGCCACAAAATGGGCTGTGGTTTGTGCGGGATAGCGTGGCAATGGGGGAGGCTCTTGATCTTGCCACAGTAGCTCCTTTGTTTGTGGATGCTGAGCGCGGATCGGATTCGTCTTCCGGTGTTGCCCCTGTGCCGGAGGGAGGCCAAACTCCACGGCATTTCAGAAATGCTCACCTTCACTATGCTTTGACCTGGTTTGGTCTTGCTGTAGTCTTGGTGGGTATTTATTTTGTCTGGCATTGGCAAGTAGGGCACATGGGGCGACCTCGGCGCGTTGATTAAGAAGTGCAGGATATATTGTTGTGAGTTCTAGCATTACCTATGTCAGTACACGGGGCGTTGCGCCATCAGTAGGCTTTGAAGATGTTTTGCTGGAGGGGCTAGCTCCTGATGGCGGGCTTTATATGCCATCTTCATGGCCAATTCTGAGCAAAGATGCACTACGAAGCTTTCGGGGTATGGCGTATGAGGATATAGCAGCTCAGGTTATGCAGCCCTTTGTTGGTGATGCCATAGCATCCGATGTATTGACTTGTTTGTCTCACGAGGCTTATGGAACTTTTAGTCATTTGCAGGTAGCACCTTTGTTGCAAATAGGTTCCTCTGATTGGTTGTTGGAATTATTTCATGGGCCTACGTTGGCGTTTAAGGACGTTGCCATGCAAATGTTGGCACGTCTGTTTGATGAGGTCCTTACTCGCCGGGGTGAGCGTGTTCTACTTTTAGGTGCTACCTCTGGTGATACGGGAGCGGCAGCCATTGAAGCCTTTCGGGGACGCCAGACGGTAGATATCGTCATTTTACATCCCAAGGGACGTATTGCGCCGTTGCAACGTCTTCAAATGACCACAATTATTGATGACAACGTCCACAACATTGAGATTGATGGCACGTTTGATGATTGTCAGGGGTTGGTGAAGTCTCTGTTTGGCGATGTTGAGTTTCGCAAAGAGATTTCTATCGCTGGTGTGAACTCTATCAACTGGGCCCGGGTCATGCCTCAGATTGTCTATTACATAACTTCTGCTGTAGCGCTGGGTGCACCGGAGTGTGCGGTATCTTTTGTCGTGCCAACCGGAAACTTCGGCAACGTTTTTGCAGGCTATGCCGCGAAAGCCATGGGGCTGCCTGTGGAGAGGTTGCTTATTGCTTGCAACAGCAATGACACTCTTTATCGAGCGCTGGATACAGGGCGTTATGAGACTCGTGGTGTTCAGCCTACCATGTCACCAGCTATGGATATTCAGATTTCCAGCAATTTTGAACGCTTGCTTTTTGAGGTCTCAAACAATAATACAAATATAGTGCAGGGGTTGATGGGTTCTCTTGAGCAATCGGGCAGATTTAATCTGCCATCCTCTGCTTGGAATACCATAAAACGGCAGTTTGATGTCGGGCGTGCTGACGAAAAACAAACCCTTTCTGCCCTTCGTCGTTTACATGAAGAAACCGGCCTTTTTGCCGACCCGCATACGGCTGTAGGGCTTCATGTAGCTTATGAGCGGCGTGAGGGGGGTGGTAGGAGCCTATCGCAAGAGACACCTTTGATTACGTTGGCCACGGCGCATCCGGCTAAGTTTCCGCAAGCTATAGGGGAAGCAGGCTTAACGCCACCTCCGGTGGAATCTCTGGCAGGCCTTGAAAGTAAACCGGAGCACTGCACGGCATTACCTAACGATGTAAAAGCGTTGGCCTCTTTCATTCGGGCTCAAGTGGGAGGGTAATAGATGGCGGTGTTATGGTCTGGGTTATGGCGCCAAGAGACGCGGCGGATTGAGGGTCGCCGTGTTTATTTGCGTGCTCCCCAATGGCTTGATTATGAAGCTTGGGCGACTCTTCGCTCTGAAAGTCGGGAGTTTTTGACGCCGTGGGAACCATCATGGGCAGTGGATGAGTTAAGCAAATCTGGCTATCGCCGACGCCTAGCAGCCTATGAACGTAGTGCTAGAGAGGAGGAGGGATATCCGTGGTTTATTTTCCGTCAACACGATAACGCGTTGGTAGGAGGTATTACCCTTTCGTCTATTCGCCGGGGGGCGCAACAAAGCGGTGTTCTTGGGTATTGGGCAGGGCAGGTTTATGCGGGACGGGGATATGTTGCTGATGCGGTGCGGGCTACGCTTGCGTTTTCTTTTAATACCCTCGGACTTTATCGAATAGAGGCCGCTTGTCTGCCAGAAAACGAAGCCTCAAAATGGGTTTTGCGACGGTGCGGTTTTACGGAGGAGGGTTATGCGCGCCTTTATCTACAAATTGCTGGTGTTAGGCGTGACCATTTGCTGTTTGCCATTCTTTGTCATGATGGCATTAAAAACTAGAGGCTAAATGATAATCTCACGTATGTCCTACTCTCTCTGAGAGCATGCTAGGAGTGACGCCTATTTTTTTGAGAGAGCGGTCATATTTACCATCAAAGTCTTGACTGAAAATTAAGTTGAGGTCAGCAAGGCAATGGAGCCAGCCGTTCGCATGCATCTCTGATTCCAACTGACCTGGCCCCCAACCTGCATAACCCAACGTCATCAATAAATGTTGTGGGCCTGCGCCAACCATGATGGATTTCAAAATGTCCATTGTGCTGGTGAGGCAGATGTCGCTGGTTACGTTGATGGTTGAATCCGAAGCTTCATAATCGGAAGAATGCAAAACAAACCCACGGCCTGTTTCAACAAGCCCTCCAAATAAAATAGGTTGTTTAGCACTGTTTTCATGAAGAGGTAGTATGTCATCTGTACTGAAGGGGATGAGATCTAACAAATCACCAAAATGCAGGCTATCAACAGGTTTGTTGATGATTAATTCAAGAGCTCCATCTTCATTATGAACGCATAGATAGATAACCGCGTGTTCAAATCTTGTGCCTTCCGCACTGGGCATAGCGACGAGGAGATGTCCTTCAAGGGAATATTTCTTATCCACGTTCCTTGCAGCGTCTCTGGGATATCTTGCATATTCTTGGGATGCGTTCATGGCGGTAGATTAGCCTATTTGCAACTGTGTTGGAAAGACAAGGGGATACAACTCTATAGCTGTGATAAACAACAAAACGTGAGGACATGGGTAATAAGCTATAAATGATGGCGATGCGATGGCGTTGGGTTTATAATCGCCTGCATGATGTGTTTGTTTTCGCAGGGTTGGCATCAGAGTCGGTATCGGACAAGACGTGTGGGCTTTTATCTTCTTATTGTAGGGAGTGTTCTAGCCTCTGGCATTGGTGTTATGCCCTCTATGGCGCAGAGGTCTGATTCGTGGGGTTTCGGTGGTGATTTTTTTAAGACGCTACCTTCCCGTGTTGCGTTGGTCGCCGATAAGGGAAGGTTAGGGGAAAGCGGCGAGGTGATGTTGGGCGTTGTTGTAAACCTGGCTGAGGGGTGGAAGACGTATTGGCGCAATCCAGGGGATAGCGGTATCCCGCCGATTTTCGATTGGTCCAGCTCAAACAATATGGAGGTGACGGAGATGCTATGGCCTGCGCCTGAGCGTTTTGACCTGCCTGATGATAGTAGTTTTGGATATAAGAATGAAGTGTTGTTTCCGGTGCGTGTTGTAGCTCCCGATATAAATGAACCAATGGATGTAGCGCTTACTTTGTCATATGGTGTGTGCCGAGAGGTGTGTGTTCCGTTAGAAGACAAGGCGAGATTATCTATTCCACCCGGTCCTCCCAATAGCAGTATGGCGGCGGCAGATATTCAAACCGCCCTTCGGTTGGTACCAGGTGAGAAAGACACTACCTCGGGTCTTGTACTTGATTATGTTGGACTGAAACCAAAGGGTAACGCTCTTGCTATAGGGTTACAGTCAGAGGGGGGTGTTGATGTGGGTCCCTACCATCTTGTGGTAGAGGCTGTGGATATCCCAAGTGTCTATTTCGGTGTACCGGTAGTAGAGGCTCAAGAGCAGGATAAAGTTCAGTTTAGGATTCCCGTTGATAGGAGTGAGGGGGCAACCTCACTTGAGGGTAAGACAATCACGATAACGGTGAGGGAGGGCCGGAGGGCGCTTTCCGAAACGGTGCAGGTAGGCTATAGTCAAGCCAACGAGTAACCGGAACAAGAATTAGAAGCCAGAGCAAATTAGGGAGACACTTTTCATGACCATAAA
>JBAJNM010000023.1 GCA_036881865.1 Parvularculales bacterium
CCCATGTGCTGATGGCCGACCATGCCGGCCACGGCCTGCCGCTGGGACTGCGCGCCATAGAGAGTGCGCCGCTGCTGACGGCCGACCCCTCGGCGTTTATCAATCCGTTCCTCGGCCTTGCCGAGAAGGGCTACACGTTTGGTATGGGTCAGCGCTACGGTGACGGTATCCTGCGCATGGCGGCCTTTAGCGGCACGGGGATGACGACCAACAATGACGGCTTCCAGAGTCTGGATAGCGACATGGTGGCTCATGGTGTTGTTGTGGATTATGCCCTGAGGCCGACGGCCTTTACGTCGCTGTCGGTGCAGACGGGACTGCTGATGGAGGACGGTCAGATACTGGGCCTGGCGTCGGAGGGCGTGTTCGGCACGCCGGCGTCGGTGCCGTCGCTGTTTAGCAGTGTGACGGTGGCGAGCCGGTTGTCTGACACATGGACCTTGCTGGCGCAGGCGCATGGCGGCGTGTCGCGTCCCGATGCGCCGTCGCTGGGACTTGTGAAGGATACCTCGCCGGTGATCGCCAGTGCGTTCTCGGCGGGTTTGACCGGTGGCAGCGTGCTCAATCCGGATGACCGGCTGAGCGTGATCCTGAGCCAGCCGCTGCGTGTTGAGATGGGCGAACTGGGACTGTCCCTGCCGACGGGTCGTACCGTTGACGGCCGGTTGCTGCAGGGTAATGTTGATATATCGCTGACGCCGTCGGGCCGTGAGATGACGCTTGGTATCGGCTACCGTGGCGTGATCAATGAAAGCCTGAGTGCGGAGATCCGCACCGGTGTGACCCGCCATCCGGGCCATGATGCCGGCGCCGCAACCGAACTGTTCGGCATAGGCAGCTTCGACCTTGATTTCTAAAGCGGGTATTGAGTTAGCGTTCTGCCCGTAAAAAGCCGTCAGGCTTTTTGCAAATAAACAAGGAAATCCGCATGGTTCAAACGGTCAACCCTGCCATCCGGCAGGGTTGATAGCAAAAGACCCAGTGAGTCTTTTGCTCCGTGCTGGACAAATATTGCTGTATTTGAGTTGGATGGACGCTCTGCTTTAGGTCCAACCGTGAAGCCGAAACCTGATGGTTCGCTCCGTACGTCCTCACCGCAGGTGCTCTGTCTTCCGAAAAAATCATATAAAATAAAAGGAGACAGCATTCTGCCGGTGGATGAATTGACAGGGTCAACAAGACCCGGTGGGTCTTGTGACGACGGGTTTCGGTAGGTTGGACGCGAAGCCCATATCTCTGACCATCAGTATTAACCTGTGAGGCTTTTACTCCGTGCTGGCTGCTCTGGTTTAGCAGCCGCGAAGCGCAGCCGGAACGGTGGATGCTTTGACGCCGAAGGCAGAGTCATCAGGCATTTCTAAATCCCGTCACGATGATATGTTAATCAGGATGCGCCGCTGATTTTGAGCTGTAGACGGTTCATGCCGCCAATCCAGCGGTCATAATCGGCGGTCTTGTTTTTCATATAAGTCTCAACCGTCGGGTGCGTCAGGATCAGGAACGATTCCGCAACCAGCCCGTCAACAACGATATCGGCAACCTCGTCCGCTTCCATGATGCCGTCAACGGCCGCTACTCGCGAGGATTCGCTATCCGAGGTCATGCCGGTGCGTACCGCCTGCGGGCACAGCATGGATACTTTAATGCCCTGATGCGCGTAGGAAAGGGCGAGCCACTCGCCAAAGCCAATGGCGGCATGTTTGCTCACCCCGTAAGCGGCTGCACCGATCTGGTTAAGCAGACCGGCAGCTGAGGCGGTGTTCAGGAAATAACCACCACCGCGTTCAATCATCCGGGGCACCAGATGCCGCGCCGCATAAACATGCGCCATGACGTTGACGTCCCAGCTCTTTTGCCATTCTTCATTGGGCGATTGTTCGCTCGGGCCCATGCCGATGCCGGCATTGCTGCAAAACAGGTCAATCGGACCAAAATCGCTTTCCGTCTCTTCGATAACGCGTTTGATATCCGCTTCCTGAGCCACGTCGGCGCTCATGGCGACGCAGCCATGATCTTCGGCTGTCTGCTGTGCATTTGCGGTGTTGATATCGACGGCGACCACCTGATTGGCGCCTTCGGCGGCAAATTTTTTAACCAGCGCACGCCCGATACCGCTTCCGGCACCGGTCACGACGATATTTTGTCCTTCAATTTTCATTTCTGTCTCTCCTCTAACCGGCGATTAATTCGCGTGAAGTCATCTTTCCGAGTTGCGACATGTGCACTTCATCGGGACCGTCGGCGATACGGCAAAACCGCGCCCGGGTAAATACGGCGGGAATAAGCGTATCCTCGCAGACCCCTTTGCCGCCGAAAATCTGCATGGCGCGGTCCGCAACATTTTGCGCCATTTGCGGTGCAACAATTTTCACCATGGAGATATAAGGCCGTGCCGCGTCCAGCCCTTCCCGATCCATCACCTCGGCCGCTTGCAGCGTCAGTAAACGGCATTGTTCAATATCACAGCGGCTGCGGGCAATTTCATGCTGCACACTGGTCTTTTTGATGAGTTTCTCACCAAAGGCGACCCGCTCATCGGCCCGCGCGCACATCAGTTCCAGACAGCGTTGTGCCAGACCGACAAACCCCATGGCGTATTGGAAGCGCCCCGGCCCCAACCGGCCTTGCGCAATTTCAAAGCCGCAGCCTTCCCCTTTAATCATGTTACTGACCGGTACGCGGACATCTTTGAACAGCAATTCGGCCTCTCCACCGGGCGAGTGCAGATTGTCAAAGACCCGCAACGGGCGCACCAGTTCAACACCCGGCGTGTCGCGCGGCACAAGAATGGTTGAGTGTTGTTTATGGCGGGGCGCGGAGGCATCGGTTTGTCCCATAACAAGCATCACCTTGCAGCGCGGCCCGACCGCTCCGGTTGTCCACCATTTGCAGCCATTCAACACATAATTATCTCCGTCACGCTTGATCTGCAATTCCATATTGGTTGCATCGCTTGATGCCACTTGCGGCTCGGTCATCGCGTAAGCGGACCTGATCTCACCGGCCAATAGCGGTTTCAGCCATTGCTCTTGTTGCCCGGCCGTGCCGTATTTTGCCAGTACTTCCATATTGCCACGGTCCGGCGCACTGCAATTGAACACCGGTTGCGCCCAGGTGACTTTGCTCATGGTCTCAAACAGCACGGCAATTTCAACATTGCTCAGCCCCGGACTCCACGGCGCATATTCTTTCGGCAAAAACAGATTCCACAGACCGGCCTGTTTGGCCTTATCACGCAATTCATCAAACCAGTCGGGTTGCTTCCACAGGTTTTTAGGCTCCAGCGTGAAGGCTTCATAATCTTCTTCCCGCGGATAAATATGCTCATCCATAAAGGTGGACAATTGTGCATCAAGCTCGCGTACCCGCTCAGTTTTTTCAAATCCCATGATAAACCTCCATTTTTGTTTTAGCCGAAGTATTCCACAGCGCTCCGTCAGCGCTAGGGTAACATTATTTCTTTTCACTAAAAGGGTGATTATATACAATCATCTTCAACATCACCCTGTCAGGCATTTCTAACCCCCGCATGAATTCCGTATTGGACGCCATCATGGCAGATATGCTAGCTATCGCTAAAGAACGTAACTGAGGGAATATGACATGAGAACGAAAACGAGTATCTTTTTTGGGTGTCTGTTGTTGTTAGCCGTCTCGCACTCGCCCCTTCAGGCGCAGGACAATGTGTTGCTGGACCTGTCATTTTGGCAGACGGCTACGGTAGCCGATGTAGAGTCGGCTCTCGGCCGGGGCGCTGATGTCAACGGCAGCAACAAGAGAGGGTTAACACCCTTGCACGGGGCTGTAGCGGCCAGCCGGACACCGGCAGTGGTGGAATTGTTACTGGACCGTGGGGCCGATACGGAGGCTCGTGATAAGGTTAATGGGCTAACACCCCTGCATGCTGCGGGGCGCTTTAGCAAAACACCGGCGGTAGTGGAAGTGCTACTGAAGCATGGGGCAGATATAAATGCCCGTGCTAAGGGTGACATCACGCCCCTGCATGTGGCAGCGCTCAGTAGCGAAACTCCGGCGGTGGTGGAACTTTTGCTGGATTATGGCGCTGATGGAGCGGCCGAGGATAAAAAGGGGAGAACCCCTTTTGAATTTTCTCAGGCCAATGAGGCTCTCAAAAATACGGAAGCGTTTCGGCGTCTGAAAGCGGCTCAATAATTGATAAGGTGCGCCGTGAGGGTCGGGGCATGGTTTACGGCCTGCTCCACTCCGTGCGCTTGACTCAGGCCGGCCGGACCGGCGTAAAACGCGACTAACGTTACGCTCTCCCGCTCTCTATCCGAAAAAGTGGCGGGTTGCCCGTAAGAGCCGTTAGCGGATTTGCAACATGATGCGCCGGATAGCGACAATGAGGTAAGGCGTAGTATGGACGCAAAATATGACACTATCGGTATAAATTATTCCGATTTCAGGAAGCCGGATAGCCGTATTGAAAACTCAATATGGAAGGCACTGGGAAGTGCCGGAACGGTTTTAAATGTGGGAGCCGGTACGGGGTCTTATGAACCGCATGACCGGTGCGTTACCGCAATCGACCCTTCCGCAGAAATGATCTCCCAGCGCAAACCCGGCAAGACAAAAGTAATGCAAGGGTATGCGGAGAACCTGCCCTTTGACGATGATCATTTTGATGCCTCTATGGCGATCTTAACGGTGCATCACTGGTCTGACCTGAGTAAGGGTCTTTCTGAAATGCGCCGGGTCTCAAAGGGACCGGTGATTATATTGACGCATGATCCTTCGAAAGGCGGTTTTTGGTTAGACGATTACCTGCCGCAATGCGTTGCTTTGAATATTGAAAAAGGGCTACCGCCGCTAAGTGCATACGAAAAACTTATGGGCCCGGTATCTGTTGATGTTGTTCCTGTCCCTCATGACTGCAGTGATGGGTTCTTTGGAGCTTATTGGCGGCGTCCTGTAGCCTATCTTGATCCTTCAGTGCGTAAAGCCATTTCGTGTTTTTGGTCAGCGGATAACGTTGAAATGGATGGCATTAAGCCTGCACTTGAGAAACTTGATGAGGATTTGAAATCCGGAGTCTGGGAGAAAAAATACGGATACCTTCTGGATTATGACACTCTTGATTTAGGTTATCGTCTCATAACGTCATGTAAGAAATGATTCATCCTGCGGGAGAGTCATTTTGAGCTGTTTATGAAAAATTGGATAAATGGGTATATGATTCCCGAATCAGTGATTCTCTACAGCTAAGGGAGAATAATATGGCGGGTGAACGGGAACCCCAAACACCGCAGGAATTTAATAAGCGCGGTGCTGAGCGTTTTGAACGTGGTGATTATGGTGGTGCGATTTCAGATTACACTAGCGCCATAGAACTTTTTGGACCTGATAGTCCGGAATCGGCAAAAGCCTACGCGGACCGGGGCAGTGCATGGAATGGAAAGAGCGAGCATGATAAGGCAATTGCGGATTTCACTAAGGCGATAGAGCTTTTTAAACATGATGATCCGGAAGCGGTGAATGCCTACATAACCCGGAGTTCGGCATGGAGCGGCAAGGGCGAATATGACAAGGCGATGACGGATTGTGATACGGCTTTAGATATTTGCTATAGAGCATTAAGGCGCTGACAATCCGAAGGGTATAACCGCCTGACTGTAGATGTTCGGTTCTCATTATAATTTTTAGAGCATTATTTACTTGAGTAAACCGGACAGGGATTAACTTTCTGTTAATTCCACAGGTGGCTTGTTACCATAAGCCTGACAAGACATGCCGCCTGACAAAGAGATAACCAAATGATACGAAAACTCGAAAATGACCGCGAACTCCGGCAGAGAGCTGCATCTGTCTTGCCAAACGGAGTATATGGGCACGAGTCAACGCTGTTGCTTCCGGAAAATTTCCCCCAGTTCTTTGATAAGGCTCGCGGCGCCTGTTTGTGGGATACGGACGGAAACAAATACCTTGACCTCATGTGCGCTTACGGACCAAACCTGTTTGGTTATGGCGATGAACGGGTAGATTCCGTTGCTACCGAACAGCTGGCGCGGGGAGATACTATGACGGGTCCATCGCCCCTCATGGTTGAACTGGCTGAAACATTCGTCTCTATGGTCAGTCATGCAGACTGGGCAATGTTCTGCAAAAACGGGACTGATGCCACAACGATGGCCAAAACAATTGCAAGAGAGCAAACCGGAAAGCGCATCATTCTGGTAGCCGATGGTGCCTATCATGGGGCAGCCCCGTGGTGCACACCAATCCCGGCCGGTGTGATCGCGGAAGACAGGGCATTTATGCAGACGTATGAATATAACAATGCCGCCGGTCTGGAAGCCGCAGTTAAAGCGGCCGGAGATGATCTTGCCGGTATCTTCGCCACGCCGTTCAAGCACGACGCCTTTACCGATCAGGCGCTACCTGATCCGGTTTATGCAAAACGTGCGCGCGAGTTGTGCGACGAAACCGGGGCATTGCTTATTGTTGACGATATTCGTGCAGGGTTCAGGCTGACGCGGGATTGCAGTTGGGAACTCATCGGGGTGCGCCCAGACCTGAGCACATGGGGTAAGAGTTTTGCCAATGGCCATCCCATTTCCGCTCTTTTGGGGTCCGATAGCGCCCGCACCGGAGCGGGTGCTATATATGCGACCGGATCTTTCTGGTTTTCAGCGGTTCCCATGGCCGCAGCGATCAAGACCCTTAGCCTTATAAGAGAGACCAGATATCTGGAGCATGTAACGGCACTCGGCGAACGCCTGCGGTCCGGATTGGACGAAACATCGCGTGCAGCCGGTTTTTCTCTCCGCCAAACCGGTCCCGTACAACTCCCTCAAATTCTGTTTGAAGATGATCCTGACTTCCGCCTTGGGTACGCCTGGGCGGCTGCAATGGTGGAAAGAGGTGTATATGTTCACCCTTGGCACAATATGTTCTTATGCGATGCGATGACTGCGGCGGATATTGACATGGTGATTGAATCTGCCGGCTCGGCTTTTGCTGAGGTGGAGAATAAGCGCAGTGCGCTTCAACCACATCCGGTCCTCATGACCATGTTCCAACAGACGACCGGTGGATGACACAACTCCCTTCCACCATAAATGACAGATGTGTCATTCGTCATGCACACCTCTCTGACTTAAGCAGTATCTTGGATATCTACAATCACTATATCCTCGAACGAGAACCGGTTGCCACTTTTGATATCACCCCCTACTCTCTGGAAGAGCGGCGGGCATCATGGTTTGAGTTGTTTGAAGAGGAAGGACGCTATCAATGCCTCGTGGCAGAAAAAGATAGTTGCATTATAGGCTACGTGTGCAGCACACCATTTCGTCCTAAAGCGGCTTACGGCCTGTCAGTGGCAACCAGCATCCATCTTGACCCTCAATACTGTCATCAGGGGTATGGGCGGCCCCTTTATGAGGTTCTTTTGTCAGGATTATCTGAAACGGATATCCATCGTGCATACGCAATTATTGTCTTACCGAATCCGGCCTCCGTGGCTATTCATCAGAGCCTCGGGTTTCGGCCTTGTGGTCTGTTTCGGGAGGTAGGCTTTAAGTTTGATCAATATTGGGATGTGGCATGGTTTGAAAAACCTTTCTGATAAAGCCGGCAAAAATGATTTGAAATCTGAGGTAACGGCTATAGAAGAACAAAAAAGCAGTTTTGGATAAAACCGAAGATTATCTACACTAGCTGATGGGAAGAGTAGATTGCCGCCGGAAGCCACTTTGAATTGAAAGAAAATTGATATGACAAGAGCCTGTCAGGTTTACTCCGGCGTTGCCGATAGTTTAGCGTTTGCAAAAACGCTTCCTCAGGCCGCCTACCTTGACAACGATGTATTTAATGAAGAAGTGGAGCAGGTGTTCAGGAAAAATTGGATGCCGGTTGCCCGCACCGGCGAGGTTGCAAATCCGGGAGACTACCGCACAGCAGATATTTGCGGTGAGGCGCTTGTCGTAACCCGGGACCGGGCCAACAAAATCAATGTTCTGTCACGGATTTGCCGGCACCGGGCGATGCCTGTTGTAGAAGGGGCGGGCAGTGCAAATGCTCTTACCTGTCCATACCACGTTTGGAGCTACAATCTGGATGGGTCCTTTCAATCAGCACCCGGTATGCAGAAGTCTGGTCTTTTTGATCCGTTAAAGTGCAACTTGCCATCCTACCGTCACGAGGAATGGAACGGCTGGGTGTTCGTTAATTTGTCAGGTGATGCGGAACCTCTTGGTCCTCAGCTCGCTCCGCTGGCGGAACGGTTGAAGCCTCTAAATCCTTCAGACATGGTCTCTGTCGGATATCTTGAATTTGATTCGCCCTGGAACTGGAAAATTATGGTCGAGAATTTCCTCGAGTCATACCACCATATAGGTGCACATAAGAATACACTTCAGCAGACTAATCCGGGGCTGGAAACTTACTGCTCGGATTATGGTAGAGCATTCACAGTGCTTGAGAATCCGCCGAAAACGAGCCCGGGGGATTCGTTCGTGGTCGGATGTGTCTTTCCTTTGACCCTGATGTTTTTCTCGGAGGGTGGATTAATAAAAGACGGTGGCTGGTATGAAATGTGCAATATCGAAAAGGACCGCTTCCTCCTTCGTATCCACGTTTTGCTTCCTCAAGACTGTAGCAAAGATGAAGATATCGTTCGCAGGTTAAAAGAACGCCTGAGAACTGTTCATCTCGAAGATATTCCATTTTGCGAAGGAGTCCAAAAGGGCATCGGAAGCCGGTCTTACAGTTCCGGACCCTTGAGCCATTTGGAAGAATGCAATTTCAGATTTCATCAGTTTTTAGGCCGGTGCTTTTCAGCTATTGACCGTGATCAGAACTGATGAATCACGAAATGTACGGCTGGTTTTAGACCTCCGGAGAGAGTCGATGCCCCCGTATCCTCACCGGCTCTGCCGCAGGGACAACAGCAAGGCGCAAGCGAACTGGCTGCTCTGGTTTAGCAGCCGCGAAGCGCAGCCGGAACGGTGGATGCTTGGGCACCGCAGGTAGCTCCGCAGGAGGTGCCCGGGTCTCCTCATTAGATATACATAACGTGACCCGCATTCAGGGCATACAAAAAGCCGCTCTTCATGGCATTCCGTCACCATGATATGCTCCCGGGATCATGCCCGCAAAATCTCCAGCCAGCGACATCAACAAGAAAGATCACCTCTGCCTTGTTGATGGCTCCGGATATATCTTTCGGGCTTATCACGCTCTCCCGCCCCTTACCCGAAAAAGCGATGGTTTGCCCGTCGGAGCCGTTAGCGGATTTTGCAACATGATGCATCGCCTCATCGGCGAAATGAAAATCCCGACCGAAACCCCCATAACCCACATCGCCATCATCTTTGATGCCTCGGGAAAATCGTTTCGTAACGACCTATACCCCGAATACAAAGCCCACCGTCCACCTGCACCGGAAGACCTTGTTCCGCAATTCTCTCTTGTGCGCGACGCCACGCGGGCCTTCTCTCTGCCCGCCGTGGAACTGGAAGGCTTCGAGGCCGACGATCTCATCGCAACCTATGCCACCCACGCCGAACAGGCCGGTGCGCAGGTGACGATCATCTCGTCCGATAAGGATCTCATGCAACTGGTCACAAAGCGCGTCACCATGCTTGATACAATGAAAGACAAACACATCGGCATAGAGCAGGTAGAGGAAAAATTCGGCGTGCTGCCGGAAAGAGTTGTCGACGTTCAGGCCCTCGCCGGTGATAGCAGCGACAATGTGCCGGGCGTTCCCGGCATTGGTATTAAGACCGCAGCCCAGCTTATTCAGGATTTTGGCGATCTCGATACCCTTCTTGCGCAGGCGGACAGCATCCGGCAACACAAGCGCCGCGAAAACCTTATCGCCTTCGCTGATCAGGCACGCCTCTCCCGTGATCTTGTCCGCCTTGAGCGGGCCGCTCCCGTGCCCCTCCCCATCAATGAGATGAAACGCCGGCCTCCCGACCCCGAAACCCTCATCGGCTTTCTCAAAGACATGGAGTTTCAGACCCTGACGAAGCGTATTGCTTCAGGTCTGGAGGTGGATGCCGACGCCATCGCTCCCGCCGGCCGGCATGCACCGCAAGAGGCTGCCGCATCTGATTCCTCTGCACCGGCCACGCCCTCTGCATCTTCTAAGAATGCCGTCACCGCTCCTGTAAATACCGGTGCTTACGAGACCGTCACAGACCTCAAAGCCCTTCAGGTCTGGGCGGACAACATCATCCATGCCGGACAGGTCGCCGTGGACGTAGAAACCGACACCCTTGACGCCCTCCGCGCTCGCCTTGTAGGCATATCCCTCTGCACCACACCGGGACACGCCTGCTACATCCCGCTTCTCCACGGCGTAACCGGCGAATTAAGCCTTGACGGAGACACACCGCAACAAATCAAAACGGAAGACGCTCTCCACATCCTCAAACCTGTTCTGGAAAATCCGGCGATCCTTAAAATCGGCCAGAACATAAAATACGACATGCTCGTCTTCCGTCAGCACGACGTTCACGTAGCGCCCATAGATGACACCATGCTCATGTCTTATGCGCTCGATGCCGGACGGAATTCTCACGGCATGGACGAACTCTCGAGCCGCCATCTGGACCACAAGCCCATACCCTTCAAAGACGTCGTGGGAAGCGGCAAAACACAAACAACCTTTGACACAGTGCCATTGGACAAGGCAACCGCTTACGCCGCAGAGGATGCCGACGTGACCTTGCGTCTGGCCCTCACCCTCAAGCCCCGCCTTGTATCTGAAAGCATGATGACCGTCTACGAAACCCTTGAACGGCCTCTTGTACCGGTGTTGACGGAAATGGAGGCGGCCGGCGTCAGGGTTGATGCCGCACGGCTGGCGCTTCTCTCCGGTGAGTTTACGACCAAGATGGAGGCCATGGAAAAAACCATCCACAAACTGGCAGGGGAAAGATTCAACATCGGCTCCCCTAAACAATTGGGAGAAATCCTGTTTGACAAAATGAATCTCCCCGGCGGCACCAAAACACGCACCGGCGCATGGGCAACCGGTGCCGATGTTCTTGACGACCTTGCCGCCCGGGGCCACGAATTACCGGAACACGTTCTTGAATGGCGGCAATTATCAAAACTCAAAAGCACCTATACCGATGCCTTGCCGGAGTTTGTGAATCCCGACACGGGGCGGGTGCATACATCCTATGCCATGGCCTCGACATCGACGGGGCGGTTGTCATCCAGCGACCCCAATCTGCAAAACATACCCATACGCACAGAGGATGGCCGCCGCATCCGCACCGCCTTCATAGCCGAAGACGGATGCCGGCTCATCAGCGCCGATTACTCCCAGATAGAATTGCGCATCCTCTCGGAGATGGCCGGTGTAGACACCCTCAAACAGGCGTTTCACGAAGGGCTGGATATTCACGCCATGACGGCCTCCGAGATTTTCGGTGTCCCCCTTAAGGAGATGGATTCCGCCACCCGCCGCCGGGCCAAGGCGATCAACTTCGGCATTATCTACGGCATTTCAGCATTCGGGCTGGCGCGTCAGTTGAAGATCGCGCGAGGCGAGGCGGGCGACTACATCACCGCATACTTCAAGCGCTTTCCCGGGATTCGCGATTATATGGAAAACACCAAAGAGACATGCCGCAAGACGGAGTTTGTCAGCACTCTTTTTGGGCGCAAAATCCATATCCCCGCCATTAACGAAAAAAACAACGCCGCCCGTCGCGGATTTATGGAACGCGCCGCCATCAATGCTCCCATTCAGGGTACGGCGGCAGATATTATCCGCCGCGCCATGGTGCGGATGCCCCGTGCCCTTGAGGAGGCGGGACTGTCGGCCCGTATGCTATTGCAGGTCCATGATGAGCTGATTTTTGAAGCCCCTGACGATGAAGTGGAAGCGGCCCAAAACGTTGCAGTTGAGGTCATGTCCCGCGCTCCTCATCCGGCGGTGGAACTTTCTGTCCCCCTTGTTGTGGACGCCCGCGCCGCCTCCAATTGGGACGAGGCCCACTAAATACCACCCCCCGCGCATACCTCCTCTGTCCTACCCCCTATGCATCTGCCTCCCATGCGCACCCTATGCGATTGACACTCTGAGCCTCCCCGGAGGTTGATACTCTGCGCCTCCTCTTTGAATCCTTATAGCCTATTTTTCGCTTATTTAGGCTACGAGAAAAATTTTGTGGCATCCCTAAAATCGTCCCGGATCTTCACCGTGGTGGCACGCCTTTTCCAAAGACGTTGATGCCCTTGTTGAAAGGAGCCTTACGCTCACTGTCATAATTTGAGGGTGCCAGTTCAGTGTCATCCCACAATATATCGGCAGCAGGAGATTTCATGTGCGCACGCACTCTCTTCTGCATATCGGGTTGAAGGTTCGCCCAAGCGCGTCGTAAAACCTCCAGACACCAAACGCGGTAGCGGGAGGTGGGAACATTCGTATAGTGGCAATCCTGAATGATCTGGTCATAACGTTTGTTGCCGCCCCTGAAAGCTTCAGCATTCTGACGCAATTGTGCCAGATGAGTTTCACAAACCTCATCTAAAAAATCTTCAAGCCCGTCATCGGCATTGCTGATGAGAGGATTGCCATCAGAAGAGGATTTTGTGTTCCACATGCGCGCCACCCATTCATAAACGGCAGGAGCACGATTGCGCATAATCTCAGCCGGTGTGGGGTCTTGACCAAAATGTCGAAGCATGGGGCCCATCATACCCATATCAGCAATGGTGGGCGCTTGTCCCAACATAAAAGGGCGATGCTCAAAGATGGTTTGCATTCGGTCAAGGACCGTAAGGTAGGTACGGTCAACATGAAAGCGGGTTTTGACATTGACACCATCTCTGCGAACAAACCCACCAAGCTGGCGGCGCTTCAAGAGTCTAAGGGCTATAAACTTCGGGATGGGCAAAGTTCCCGCAATCAACTCATTATACAGCGCTTCAGCGGCATACCGCCGGTCAGCACCATAACTCCAGCGATAGTGCATGGCGGGTCGCCAGAGCCATTCGTCAGCATAGTCCTCAATCAAGAGTGCTATAAAATTCAGGGCGGAATCTACAGGGTATATATGAGGGGCGTCTTGCTGAGATTCCAACCAGGCAATCATGGGAGTGGTGTCTGTCATCCACCGCCCATCAGTCAGTTGCACTACCGGCATCTGGACAACCCCTGCGCCGGCAATCAACTTTTTTTCATTGCCAACAGTCTGAAGAGATTCATAAGGAATTGAGCGATATCTGAGGTAAGTCTCTAACTTGCCCGTGTAATAAGAAATTTTGCACCCATAAACGCGCATAATGCCCGGGGGTGCATCTGAGGTGCTCATCGTGACGTGGCTTTGTTACTCCGCAGCCTGAGCGGGAGCAGGGGCCGCGTCGCTGATGTCAGAGTCAACGTCGCCCGCAAATTGCTCAAAATTATCAATAAACATAGAAACCAAACGCGCCGCCTGATGGTCATAAGCGGTGACGTCACTCCAGCTGGTGCGGGGGTCTAAAATCTTTGCGTCAACACCCGGTACAGCCTCCGGAACCTCAAAACCAAAATTAGGATCAGTGCGCATGGGCGCATCATTCAGCGAGCCATCAAGGGCTGCCGCTAACAAAGCGCGGGTAACTTTAATAGGCATCCGTCGTCCTACGCCATAAGCACCACCTGTCCAGCCCGTATTCACAAGCCAGCAGGAAACTCCATGGCGGGCAATTAAATCTTTTAACAACTTGCCGTATTCACACGGGTGGCGCGGCATAAAGGGTGCGCCAAAACAGGTGGAGAATGTAGCCTCCGGCTCCGTGACACCTTTTTCAGTTCCCGCTATCTTGGCGGTATAGCCGGACAGAAAATGATACATAGCCTGAGCTGGTGTCAGATGCGCTATGGGTGGAAATACACCAAAGGCATCTGCTGCCAGCATAATGATAGTTTTTGGGTGTCCCGCTTGCCCTGCGTCGCTAGCGTTGGGAATAAACGATAAAGGATACGCCCCCCGACTGTTTTCGGTAAGACTGGCATCATCAAGGTTTAGAACGCGGGTGCGGGGGTCCATGACGACGTTTTCCAAAACCGTACCAAAACGTTGGGTGGTGGCATAAATCTCCGGCTCTGCCTCAGGGTCAAGACGTATCATCTTGGCGTAGCAACCTCCCTCAAAATTAAACACGCCATTTTCTGACCAACCATGTTCATCATCACCAATCAAGACCCGATTGGGATCGGCAGAAAGGGTCGTCTTGCCGGTTCCGGACAGACCAAAGAAAATCGCTGAATCTTTCTGTTTGCCGACATTAATCGAGCAATGCATAGGCATAACACCACGCGGTGGTAGACAATAATTTAAGACAGAAAACACCGATTTCTTAATTTCACCAGCATAGCTCGTGCCACCAATCAGCACAATTTTGCGGGTGAAATCGCAAGCGATAACAGTCTCGGTGCGGATGCCATGGCGTTCCGGTGAGGCCTTGAAGCTAGGCAGGTCTAAAATCATCATGTCAGATGTATTAAACTCAGGGCATGATGCTTCTTCCGGCGTAATCAGCAGGTTGCGAATAAATAATGAGTGCCACGCATATTCCGTATAAACCCGAATGGCGAGTCTATTGTCGGGGTCAGCCCCGCCAAATAACTCCTGCACAAATATCTCCCGCCCTCGTGCGTGGTCCAGCATGTCACGATGCAGGGTCTCAAAATGATCCGGCGTTATGGATTTATTGTTATCCCACCAGACGCTATCAGTCGTCTCGCTATCCTGAACAATAAACTTGTCTTTCGCCGAGCGGCCAGTATGCTGCCCCGTCGTTACTACCAAAGGCCCGTTCTCTGCTACTTGCCCCTCATTGCGCGCGAGCGCCATCTCATAAAGGGTGCTTGCGCGATGATTCCAGTGGACGGCGGTAACCTCTTCAAGCCCATGAATATCAACTCCGTCTGAGCCAATCTGCAACCCTGTGTGTGTGGCGCTATCTGTCACGGCGGTTTCCTCTGCTGTTAGAACGACACTGACTAGTCATAGCGGGGCGCCTCGGATGGTGCAAGAGGCTGGTAGCGTAACAATTCGAGAAGGCGTATGATAAGGCATGGTACAAAGAGAAAACATGGATTTGACCTTGGCGCCAACCTCTACGATTCATGCGACATGCGTTGCTGTCGGGGGTTGGGGCATTTTGCTAACGGGACCTTCAGGGAGCGGTAAATCTGACCTTGCTTTGCGACTCATTCAAGCACCGGATGGTAAGGCCCGGCTGGTAGGAGATGACCGGATAGCCCTGCGTCAGGTAGAGAATCAGCTTGTAGCACGTCCGGCTCCTGTTTTAGCCGGGCGCATGGAGGTACGAGGCGTCGGCATTATCCGGTTTGACTATGTACCGGAGGTTGTAGTCCGACTGGTTGTAGCCTTAACGCCTCGTGAGGAAGTACCGCGTCTGCCGGAGGAGGAGTGTCACCGGATTTTTTTTGGTATGAGAGTCCCTTTGATGAAGATATCGCCTTTTGAGTCCTCTGCGCTTTATAAGTTGCATCTGGCTCTGAATGAGGTTTGTCGGAAACAAGAATATCATGAGCACGGTATGCAAGAAAGCAAGAGAAAGACGGGACGATGATTGGTCTGGTTGTAGTCACCCATGGCAACCTTGCCCGCGAGCTTTTGTCGGCTATGGAGCATGTGGTTGGTCCGCAGGAGAATGCAAAGGCTGTGTCTATTGGCGCGGATGATGATATGGAGCGCCGCCGTCAGGATATTCTGGATGCAGTAGAAACTGTCAATAGCGGTGAGGGAGTTTTGTTGTTAACGGATATGTTTGGGGGGACACCGTCTAATCTGGCCATATCCATTATGGAACGTGCAGTGGTAGAGGTCATTGCGGGCGTTAATCTGCCGATGTTGATTAAATTAGCGAGCGTGCGGGAGGAAACTTCTCTGATGGGGGCCGCCACCCAAGCTCAGGAAGCCGGCCGGAAATATATTTCTATCGCCAGTGAGTTGTTATCCAACAAAAGCAGTGAAGGGTGACAGAGCCTTTAAGGCAGGAGGTGGAGATTATAAATCGCCGTGGTCTTCATGCGCGGGCGTCGGCTAAATTTGTTAAGTGCGCCGCCGGTTTTAATGCCCAAGTTTCCGTTATCCGTAGCGGTCAGACAGTGTCAGGGACATCCATCATGGGGTTGATGATGTTAGCCGCCGGACCCGGCGTGCGACTTGTACTGGAGGCTACGGGGCCAGAGGCCTCGGCCGCTCTTAGTGCCCTTGCTACCCTTGTAGCTGCGCGTTTTAATGAAGATTAAACTCCTAAAGTGTAGAAGATGACTTTATAGGGTCGCTCCGGTCTGCTATACGAGGCCAGAAGGAATCACCGCAAACACCACAGGAACATTTATGAATGATAGGATTGGCGCAGTAGGTGGCGCAGATTATAAAGTGGCCGATTTAAGCTTGGCGGACTGGGGCCGCCACGAGATTGAGATTGCCGAGACCGAAATGCCGGGCTTAATGGCTCTGCGGGATGAATTTGGGGCATCCCAACCCCTTAAGGGCGCGCGCATAACGGGCTGTCTGCATATGACTATTCAGACTGCCGTTTTGATTGAGACCCTGATGGCACTGGGTGCTGAAGTACGTTGGTCATCGTGCAACATATTCTCAACGCAAGACCATGCCGCCGCCGCTATGGCTGTAGCAGGTGTACCGGTGTTTGCGTGGAAAGGGGAGACAGAAGAAGAATATTGGCGGTGTGTAGAGCAGACCATTGCGGGGCCGGACGGATGGCGTCCCAATATGCTTCTTGATGATGGAGGGGACTTAACTCAGGTTATGCATGAAAAGTATGCGGATGACCTTGAGGGGGTTCGCGGGCTCTCGGAGGAAACCACAACCGGCGTGTTGCGTTTGTATGAGATGGCGAAGGCGGGCACGTTGAAAGTGCCTGCTATTAATGTGAATGATTCTGTTACTAAGTCTAAGTTTGACAATTATTACGGATGTCGGGAAAGTTTGGTGGATGGGATTAAGCGGGCTACGGACGTTATGTTAGCAGGCAAGCTAGCGGTTGTGTGTGGCTATGGCGATGTGGGGAAGGGGTGTGCTGAATCCCTACGTGGGCAAGGGGCACGAGTGGTTATTACCGAAATTGATCCCATCTGTGCTCTTCAGGCTACCATGGAGGGCTATGAAGTATCCACTGTGGACGAAGTGGCCTCACGGGCCGATATTATTATCACGGCGACCGGCAACAAGGATGTCGTTACGCTGGAGCATATGCGTGCCATGAAAGATCGCGCTATTGTCGGCAACATCGGTCATTTTGATTCTGAGATCCAGATAACCTCCTTGCGGAATCATCCGTGGCATAACGTCAAGCCGCAGGTAGATGAGATAGAATTTCCCGATGGTAAGCGCATTATTTTGCTGGCAGAGGGGCGTTTGCTTAATTTGGGATGCGCTACGGGACATCCAAGTTTTGTGATGAGTGCATCTTTTACCAATCAGGTGTTGGCGCAAATTGAACTGTGGGGCAATCATGCGGCTTATGAACGACAGGTTTATGTGTTGCCTAAAACGTTAGATGAAAAAGTAGCCTCTTTACACTTAGGTCGTTTAGGGGCTGTTTTGACGACTTTAACCAGTGAGCAGGCTGATTATATAGGTGTTGATTCTCAGGGTCCCTATAAGCCGGAGTATTACCGCTACTAGAAATAGGGTATCAGGGGGTATAATCTCATCAGAGTTTTTTAAGAAACAAGATGACATGATGCCTTGTGAAGCCAAAGCAAATGCACTAAGCAACCATGCAAAACGATAGACAATACAACCTTGCGGATCATTATCGCCCTTGGAGACAGATTGAACGTCGGCATAGCCGTCAGATTTTTGTGGGTGATGTACCAGTGGGGGGCGATGCGCCCATTACGGTGCAATCTATGACCAATACGCCAACGAGCGATGCGCGGGCAACCATTGAGCAAATACGCTGTCTGGAAGAAGCCGGTGTGGATATCGTACGGGTGTCTTGTCCGGATGAGGCATCTACGGCGGCTCTTGGCGATATTGTAAGGGCTGCCCGTGTTCCGATTGTAGCGGATATTCACTTTCATTACAGGCGTGCTCTTGAGGCGGCCCGGATGGGGGCGGCGTGTTTGCGCATTAACCCAGGCAACATTGGCACGCCGACGCGGGTGCAGGAGGTTATTAGCGCGGCCAGAGATTATGGGTGCTCCATGCGCATTGGTGTTAACGGTGGTTCTTTGGAGCGTCGTTTGTTGGAAAAATATGGTGAGCCTTGTCCGGAAGCCATGGTAGAAAGCGCCCTTGAACATGCCCGACTGTTGCAGGACAATGATTTCCACAACTTCAAAATTAGCGTTAAGGCGTCTGACGTTTTCCTGACAGTGGCGGCTTATCAGCAGTTAGCGGAGGCCATCGATTGCCCTTTGCACTTGGGAGTAACGGAAGCGGGAGGAATAACTTCAGGAACAGTTAAAACGGCTATTGGTTTAGGGTCTTTATTATGGGCGGGCATCGGCGATACGATTCGCGTATCACTCTCTGCTGATCCGGTTGAAGAGGTCAAAGCAGGGTTTGAAATATTGAAATCTCTGGGATTGCGTCGTCATGGGGTAACGGTTATAGCGTGCCCATCATGTGCTCGGCAGGGGTTTGATGTGATAAAGACGGTGGAGGTTTTGGAAACACGTTTGCAACATATTAAAGAGTCGGTGACGTTATCTATCATGGGCTGTGTGGTAAACGGGCCGGGTGAAGCGGCACTGACGGATATAGGCTTTACCGGTGGTGGTGCCAACAACGGTATGGTGTATGTTAATGGACGTGCCGACCATAAAATGTCCAATGAGAATATGGTAGAGCATATTGTAGCGCTGGTAGAAGAAAAAGCCGCTACCATGAGTGCGGAGCGTGACAAGCTTCCGGATCCGGCTCGTCCTGCTACCGGGCATTAGCGCTTTATCTTTTTGTTCTGTTAGCGCTCTGCCATGGTGGGGTTGCGCAGATTTGCTCTCGTGCTTTTAGTTTTAGTGTTTTTCTTATGCTTTCCGATCAAAAACTCGACCAGATATTAACCCGCTATGCCACGCTGGAATCTCAGCTAGTTAATGCATCTCAAACACCGATTCTTCTGGCGGAGAGGTCACGCGATTATGCGTCCCTAACGCCGGTGGTAGAGGCTATACGTACCTTTCAGTCGGTTAGGCAAGAGTATGAAGAGTTGGTACCTATAGCCGAGGGAGATGATCCGGATTTGGCGGCCATGGCCCGTGAAGACAGGGCGTCTCTTGAGGGTCGCCTGGCGGATTTAGAGCAGCGTATTAGACGCATGCTTTTACCCCGGGATAAAGCGGATGATAGTAACGTCATCATAGAGGTGCGGGCCGGAACGGGAGGTATGGAGGCGGCGTTGTTTGCGGCTGATTTATTTCGCATGTATCAGCGTTATGCAGATCTTAAGGGTTGGAAGGTGGAACTCTTGAGTAGCGCGGTGGCAGATCTTGGAGGGTATCGGGAGATTATTGCGTCTATTACAGGGAGTGGGGTTTTCGCGCAGCTTAAATTTGAGTCGGGTGTTCACCGGGTGCAACGGGTGCCGGAGACAGAATCGGGGGGGCGGATTCATACATCAGCGGCAACGGTTGCCATTCTGCCGGAGCCGAAAGATGTAGACATTGTAATTGACGATAAAGATTTGCGAGTTGATGTCTATCGGGCAAGTGGCCCGGGCGGTCAGTCCGTTAACACCACCGATAGTGCGGTGCGTATAACTCATCTGCCGACCGGTATTACCGTGACTCAACAAGATGAAAAATCCCAACATAAGAACAGAGCCAAAGCCATGAAGGTGCTACGTGCTCGATTATATGAAACCGAACGTGCCCGACAGGCCAATGAACGGGCGGCTGATAGACGCGGACAGGTGGGCTCAGGCGACAGATCAGAGCGGGTGCGGACGTATAATTTTCCCCAAGGGAGAGTGACAGATCATCGCATCAATTTAACCTTGCATAAATTGCAGCGCATTTTAGGGGGCGATGATCTGGATGAGTTGATCAATGCACTTATCATGGATGATGAAGCGGGTCGTCTAGCTGCAGCAGATGAAGCGGACGTTGACAATGGCAGTTGACGTTGAAGTGCGTGGAAAAGCAGAGCAGATATGGCGTGCTTTAGCGGTGCGTTTTGACAAGGCGGGTATCCCCTCGCCGATATTGGATGCGCAGGTGCTGTTATGTGAGGCGGCCGGATGGTCGTCTGCTGATTTAGCGCGTTTTTCCGAGTGTTTGCTTTCTTCTGAGGCGATGCGCCATCTTGAGGTCTTGGAGAAAGCACGTTTGTCGGGCATGCCGGTAGCGAGACTTTTGGGGCGACGGGAGTTTTGGAGTCTTGATTTCAAAATAACCCCCGCTACCCTTTTACCACGTCCTGACAGTGAAACATTAGTAGAGGCGTGTCTGGAGCGTATCATGGTTGATGCTCCAGCCAGATTTCTGGATTTAGGGTGCGGGTCGGGATGTTTGCTGTTGTCGCTATTGATGGAATGCCCTAAGGCGTGGGGGGTAGGGGTTGATTGTCACGACTCCACTCTTCGTGTGGCGCGCCACAATGCAGCCCGTTTGGGATGTCTTTCTCGTGCAGTATTCTGTGTGGGCGATTGGACAGGGCCTCTAAGGAGTACGTTTGATATTATTCTTTCCAACCCGCCGTATATTCCAACGGACGATATTAAAACCCTATCGCCGGAGGTACGGTTTTATGACCCGCTTATAGCACTTGATGGTGGCCAGGATGGCCTTGATGCAATACGCTTGATTGTATCACGTGCCGGTGAGCTACTTATCCCGGGCGGATGGCTGGGATTAGAGGTAGGTGCGGGTCAAGTGCAGGAAACCCGCAGACTGATGGAAGAGGCCCGCCTGGAAAATATAGCGTCGGCGTGTGATTTGTCAGGTATTGAGCGTGTGGTGATGGGCCAGCGTTTGTGATTGATAGCGGGATATGCTCTGAAAAAAAGACTTTGCAATAGGGCTGAACGGGAGTAATGTAAGGACATAGAGGGGGAGTGCTTGGGAACATAGTGAGAGTATACATATAAGGGTATACTTCAGAAGGGGCATAGAGAATCGGCGGGGGTCGTAGCTTTCTGTAGAAATCTCTTGTGAGGTTGGGGTTCCTGTAAGATATAGAGTGTGGGCCGCTCAACGAACAGCGAAATACGATGTAGTGATATACGGCGAAAAAAGGATGGCAACGTCCTTTACGGATATTAACCAGAATGAAATAAACCCACCATGGCCAGCGCCATAGTGAGCGTATGGGGTAGAGCGGAAGTGGGATCAGGGTGAAGTTGAACAGGTTAAGCAGTAATAGAAACAAAATAATAAGTTGGGATAATAATCCATGAGGCAAATGCAAAATTTTAAACGATCACGGGGCCGGGGTCGTAAAAACCCCAATCAGACAAATCGCTCTTTGGATAGCAACGGGCCGGGTGTCCGGCTTCGTGGTACGGCCTCTCACATATCTGAGAAATATCAGGCACTCGCCCGTGATGCTCAAACATCTGGCGATAGGATTACCGCCGAAGGTTATTTGCAATATGCCGATCATTATTATCGGCTGATGCGTCAGGCACAGACTTCCAGAGATGATGCGCCGCATAATGCTCATGCAGCTTCAGATGGTGAATCGGAGCAAAATCTCTCCGGAGGTGCGCCGGAGAAAGTGACGGAAGATGCGGCAGAAGAGTCAGAGGTTACTAAAACGCCTCCCCGTGCCAGAAGTCAAAATCGCCGCACCGGAGCAAAAGGGCAACCATCTAAAGTAGCGTCTTCTAAACGGGTGAGTCCGAAGAGGACAGAGAAGCCCGAAGAAACCAGCAAGGGTGAATCCGTAACCGCTGAAGTGTAAGGCTATATTATTAGATTCACGAAGCAATCCGGACACTATCGCCCAGTGTAATAGTACCGGATGTCGCCACACAGGCATATACGCCTAAGTTCATGTGACCATATATCTGCAAAAGGGTTTTCGGGATAGTCATATCCCGTGTACCGTTTTTAGGGTTAACATTTATAGCGGCACACCGCTCAATCATGTGAGTGCAGTCCACACTGACATTCTCCCCCAAGGTTAGAGTGCGTCCGACCCATGCGGTTTCTTCCCACGGCGCAAATCCATCCAGATAGATGTTGGCGCGAAAGCGCAATGGGTCTATAGCGAGTTCCGTGGTGCGCTCTAAGTCGCGAATGCTGGCAAGATTTACAAGAGAAATCCACGGAGCCGGAACATCACTGAATGCGCCTGTGCGCCGATGAACAATCCGTGGAGGTCCGCGTAAATCCTTATCTATGTAGGCCGATAAAAACTGCTCAATTAGTTTACGTCCTACTGGCGTTTTGAGCGACCCCGACGCTAACGTGTGGCCATCACGCTCAAGGGTCAGAGTACCATCGTTATCGTTGTAACGAGTTTCAAGAGTCGCCAATTTTTCATGGCTCATCAGCATCAAAAACTTGATTTTGGGATAATGTTGTCCGGAAGCCTCATCAACACTGCGGCTACCATTTTCTATGGCATAGGCTCTATCGCCGGGCAGGGTCATCTCTGGGGTGAGTGCCACTTTTTCCAGCGCTTCGGGGCTTAAGCCTTTGACCGGATAGCGATATAGGTTGGCGATTTTCTGTTCTTTCATAGACACACCCCTCTTGTGTGGCTTGTTTACCACACCATATCAAGAGAGGAAACAGCGAGAAAGGATGCTGTCTAATGAATATGGAGAATTACACCGATAGGAGTCGTGGGTTTATTCAATCTGCTCAAGGCTTAGCCCTGCGACGAGGTCATCAATCTCTCACGCCTGCCCATTTGTTGATGGTTTTACTGGAGGATGAAGAAGGCCTCGCATCTCATTTGATAGGCCGGGCCGGAGGCGATAGTGCGCAGGTGATGCAGGGGGTTGAGGCGGCTCTGGAGCAATTACCGAGGGTTGAGGGTTCCGGAGCGGGGCAGATATTTATGTCTCAGGAACTGGCGCGAATCTTTGATCAGGCGAGTGGCCTGGCTGAAAAAGCAGGCGATAGTTTTGTGAGCGTGGAGCGTCTGTTGTTGGCGTTAGCTGTAGCGGGCGAGACAAGGGATATTCTTAAACAGGCGGGGGTGGGGGTGCAGGCTTTGGGTGAGGCTGTCAATGAGATTCGCAAAGGGCGGACGGCGGATAGTCCGGGTGCGGAGGATAATTATGATGCCTTGAAGAAATATACCCGTGACCTAACCGAGGTGGCACGTGAGGGCAATTTGGACCCAGTGATAGGCCGGGATGAAGAAATAAGGCGTGCGATACAGGTTTTATCGAGGCGCACGAAGAACAATCCGGTTTTGATTGGAGAGCCCGGAGTTGGCAAGACGGCGATTGTGGAAGGTCTGGCGTTACGGATTGTGAATAGCGATGTGCCGGAGAGTTTAAAGCGCAAGCGATTGTTAGCACTAGATATGGGGGCCTTGATTGCCGGTGCTAAATATCGCGGAGAGTTTGAGGAACGTCTAAAGGCGGTTTTGAGTGAGGTGGAGTCTGCTGCGGGGGAGGTTATTTTGTTTATTGATGAGATGCATACGTTGGTGGGGGCAGGTCGTACGGATGGTGCGATGGATGCATCTAATCTTTTAAAGCCTGAGTTGGCGCGTGGGACGTTGCATTGTGTGGGTGCCACGACGCTGGATGAGTATCGTAAGCATGTTGAAAAGGATGCGGCGTTGGCGCGCAGGTTTCAGCCGGTCTTTATTTCCGAGCCGACGGTTGAGGATACGATTTCTATTTTGCGGGGTTTGAAGGAAAAGTACGAGTTACATCACGGCGTTCGCATTGCGGATAGTGCTATTGTCTCGGCGGCAATGTTATCTGACCGTTATATTGCGGATAGGTTTTTGCCGGACAAGGCGATTGATCTGGTTGATGAGGCGGCCAGTCGGGTTCGGATGCAGGTTGATTCCAGACCGGAGGCATTAGATGAGTTAGACCGTCGTGTTATTCAACTTAAAATTGAACGCGAGGCGCTGAAGAAAGAGACCGATGCAGTGTCTGTTGAGCGTTTGGAGGTTTTGGAGGAGACTCTGGCGAACTTAGAGCAAGATCATTCATCTTTGTCGTCTCAGTGGCAGGCGGAAAAAGAGCAGTTAAATTCGGCGCAGAGGTTGAAGGAGCAGTTAGAGAATGCCCGCATTGAGTTGGAGCAAGCGCAGCGTGAGGGTCATCTGGAGCGGGCGAGCGAGTTGACGTATGGGGTTATTCCGGAGTTAGAGAAATCGCTATCCGAGGTTGAAGACCGTGAAGGTGAGGAAGCGCAGGGAGGCCTTATAGCGGCGGAGGCTGTGAGTGAGCGTGAGGTCGCGCAGATTGTCTCTCGTTGGACGGGGATTCCTGTAGATAAGATGCTAGAGGGTGAGCGTGAGAAATTGCTTGCCATGGAGGAAACTTTAGGAATGCGGGTCGTGGGGCAGGAGGAGGCTGTGAGGGCGGTGTCTACGGCCGTGCGCCGGGCACGGGCAGGGTTGAAGGATCCATCGCGTCCGGTGGGATCGTTTTTATTTTTGGGGCCGACGGGTGTCGGTAAGACGGAGTTGACGAAAGCGCTGGCGGGCTTTTTGTTTGATGATGAGAATGCGATTTGCCGTCTTGATATGTCGGAATATATGGAGCGTCATGCAGTAGCGCGGTTGATTGGTGCACCGCCCGGATATGTGGGCTATGACGAGGGTGGCGTGTTGACAGAGAGCATTCGGCGACGACCTTATCAGGTGGTGTTGTTTGATGAGATAGAAAAGGCCCATGGCGATGTTTTTAATGTGCTGTTGCAGGTGTTGGATGATGGGCGCCTGACAGACGGGCAAGGCCGCACGGTGGATTTTCGCAATGCGATTATAATTTTGACCTCTAATTTGGGGGGTGAGTTTTTAGCGGCCCAGAGCGAGGATGATAATGTGGATGATGTACGTGAACAGGTCATGGCAGCAGTGCGCGGGCGGTTTCGCCCTGAGTTTTTGAATCGTTTAGATGAGATGATTCTGTTTCACCGCTTAACACGGGCGCAGATGGATGTGATTGTTGATATTCAAATGAACCACTTGCGGAGTTTGTTGTCCGACAGGCAAATAGTTCTGGGTCCGGAAGACGCTGCCCGCACCTGGTTAGCGGAGCGTGGATATGATCCGGTCTATGGTGCGCGCCCCCTAAAGCGGGTTATTCAAAAACACGTACAAGACAAATTGGCGGAAGCGCTGTTGGAGGGTGATATTCACGATGGTGATCATGTTCGTGTAGTGGTTGAGGGAGATGGCCTTGCGCTTGTTTACGGTGCGGGTGATACTAGCAAGGTTGCATGATGCAGTTTTAATGTTTTCTGTTATTCAATTTTGAACGTAGGACTATCATTGAAGAGCGAGGTTTCGCTTATGTGGGTAATAATGAAGGTTTTTGCCAATATATTTTGCGGGTTTATGTGCAACATTGGACAGATAAAATATCCGAAGAAGCTATGCACGCTCTGTGTAATCAAAGAGAGAGGCGATGCCTTTCTGACGTCCGTTCAGCGCGTTATTGACAAGGCACGGCCCTAAAACTAACAGGCACTATTTGGGGCTCTCTAATGGTCTTTTATGGTGCGGGTTGTTTGTGGTAGGATAATAAGGGGTATGAAGAAATCGGAGAAAGACCATGACTGTCAAGCCGCAAGCTAATGTTGAAGACTTTATGAAAGGATACGCTCAGCAAAAACGCCGGGCGGGAATTTATAATTTTCTGATGTGGGCGTTGCTGGTCGCTTACGCCATAGTGATATGGCAGGGGGTGAGTTTTGTCTATGAAGTAGGCTTTTACGCCGAGGTGAATGACAGTGGAACTCTGTGGGTGTTTCTACCATGGCTGATAACAATGATTGTTTTATCTGTGCCGTTTATCATAGGGTTATGGATTCTGAATGCCCGTCGCCGTGAGGCCTTAGCTCTGGCCTATGGCTTTCAACGCAAGGCTATTGTAGAGGAGCGGGTGTTTGCTTATCTGGATGATGACGATGACTTCCGTCGCCAAATGTTGCGGGACTATGTTCAGCACTGGATGGCAAAAAGCCCTCTTGAGGTTGTGCTGGCTTTGCACAATAAGGGTAGCAACAGTTTTTCAAAATAAAAACGCCAAAGTGAAATTAGCGAAGAGAAGATAAATAAGGGACTCGATCTCTTACAGGTCGTGTGGCTGTCGTGCTTGTGGGGAAATGGGGATGCTCAGGGCAAGCATGGGGTCCAGAGCGGAACTGCTACCCGCATCAGCTTGCGTACTTTGTCCTTCAAGCAGATTTGAAACTCTACGGTTTATAATCTCACGACTGTTGCGGAATTCTGAAAGCAAGGCACCTGTCAGTTGGCGACCCCGAGGCATCTTTCTGGTAGAGGCCGGGTTAATAGCCTTACCCATGTGATGCACTTCATAGTGAAGATGCGGCCCGGTTGACAGGCCTGTGGAACCTACGGTTCCGATAACCTGACCCTGACTAACCCGTACGCCCTTTCGGATGCCGCGTCCATAACGGTGAAGGTGTGCATAAACCGTTTTGTATCCATTAGCATGGCGGATGCGGATATATTTACCGTATGCGCCCTTGCGCCCGACAAACTCTACGGTGCCGTTACCGGCAGCATAAATGGGAGTTCCGCGAGGGGCTGCGAAGTCCACACCCTGATGCATACGAGAATATCCAAGGATGGGATGGCGGCGCATACCAAACCGCGATGAAAGCCGCGCTCCATCAACAGGAGTGCGCATCAAGAAGCGTTGGGCACTATGGCCGGAGGCATCATAATAGCTGGCGATTTTTGTATCAGACGGTGTATGTCGCCAGAAAGAAATGGGCTCACCTTTAATTGTAAGAGAGGTGTATTGGATTTTGTTGTGACGGACGAGGCGTCCTTCGGGAGTGTGCTCGCTCTCGTAGACAATCGTAAAACGGTCACCTTGGCGAATTTCACGTTGAAAGTCTATATCGTGGGAATAAATCTGTATCATGTCATTGATGATTTTAGGGTGCGCGCCGGCTTTTTGGGCCGCTACATAAAGGCTAGAGTCAATCGTGCCACTGACATAGCGATAGCGCCTCTCAAGGGGGATGATTTCTTCGTGTCCCTGCCATTTGCCGTCATCAAGACGGATGGCGGTCACATTTCGGTCAAGGGCAGTCTCAAGGGAAAAAGAAGCGAGAACGAGATCCGGTATAGTGGAGACCTCATGAACCGGAGAAGATGCTCCCGTATTGGAGGCTGTCGTGTCAGAGTTTGTGGCATCAGGAATTTTAGCGTCAGAGGGTGCAAAGTTCATCACCAGTTTTTGTCCCATCTGAATGCGGCGTGGGTTAGTGTAGGGCTTGAGGGCGGTGATGGCGTGATGGATATCCTCGGGGCTCAATGATGCATGGTCCATGAGCAGACCCGCAAGATTATCACCTTTGGCAAAGGTAAGGGAAACAGTCTGGGGTTCGCTTTGAGGGTTATTGTCGATCAGGGGTTCTGTAGCCTCTCTCTCTACGCTTTCCGGCTCTGTGCCCTCCAGAATGGCTATTATGGCGGTTTGGGGATTAAGCCCTTCCAAAGCTGTTTTTTGGGATTTCGTATGGGGGGTCAGATAGGCACTTAAGGCTACAACCATGAGGGCTATCGCTACGCCTCCGGCTATAATTATAGCCGAACGCCCTAAAAACCTACTAATTTCCCGCTTTGCGGCGGTAAGGTGCGAAATGGTGGCCTCCTGCCAATTAGTTTCAGGGCTATTCATCCCATATCTTTCCGATATTTTTCTTACAGTTTTCGCTAAAAAACAGCCAGACCAGAAATGTTAATCCCTGTATGACCATCCCCGTGTGTAGCTAAAGAGATCCTGTATATACCAATTTATGGCTATCATCCCTTAAATTACGTCCAACAACTACTGTAGCAATCTCCTGACATCACTCCTGTTTGGACACATACACAAACCAGTTCACAAATCATCTCAAGAATCACCCAGAAATCCTATTTCTGTCAAGACATTTTTCCACACCCCCTTGTGAACATTTTCCTAAATTACTTGTTTTTCAATGACATCCTATGAAGGGCTACCGCTACCCGCTATAATCTGCAACGCCGAACAAAAGGGGTAGACGGGCAAAAAACTACAGAAACCAACAGAAACCCTTTGACAGCCCCCGTTAAGGTCCGTATAAAAGCCTTCCTCCTGTTACCTTTAGTCTCCGTTACTTTAGGCGACAGGGAAAGAGTGTGCTGTCTTGCTTCCGTTTAGGGATACTGCATTTCCATGATCCGTTAGGGTTATGGAGGATGGGCCTTGGCTTGATGGCATAAGTTCTTTGACAATGTGAATGTGAATGTTGAAGAGAAACGCAGGCGGCGGTGCTCGCGCGAGCTTGCTTGTTCCGTAAGGAATTAAGTGAGCGTTAGATTCGCGGTGCGCGCGCTGAATTTTGCGTTTCTTCCACGGTAATTACGTCTGTCGTTCAGACAGGCTAAAAGTCGTGGGAACTCGTCAAAATGATGCGCGCATTTCGAAGTGCAAACGAATGCGTACATTGAACACAGGTGCGTTGAATAAATGCAACTGTGCAAACAAGCGCAAACGTTATGCGCGTCAAGCGCCAATGGAATCAAACATCAAACTTGAGAGTTTGATCCTGGCTCAGAACGAACGCTGGCGGCAGGCCTAACACATGCAAGTCGAACGAGAAACCACCTTCGGGTGGCGGACAGTGGCAGACGGGTGAGTAACGCGTGGGAATTTACCCAGAGGTGCGGAACAACAGTTGGAAACGACTGCTAATACCGCATACTACCCTTGTAGGAGACTATAAGGGGAAAGATTTATCGCCTTTGGATGAGCCCGCGTTGGATTAGTTTGTTGGTGGGGTAAAGGCCTACCAAGGCTACGATCTATAGCTGGTCTGAGAGGATGATCAGCCACACTGGGACTGAGACACGGCCCAGACTCCTACGGGAGGCAGCAGTGGGGAATCTTGCACAATGGGCGAAAGCCTGATGCAGCCATGCCGCGTGAGTGAAGAAGGCCCTAGGGTTGTAAAACTCTTTCACCGGTGAAGATAATGACGGTAGCCGGAGAAGAAGCCCCGGCTAACTCCGTGCCAGCAGCCGCGGTAATACGGAGGGTGCGAGCGTTAATCGGAATTACTGGGCGTAAAGCGCGCGTAGGCGGTTTGGTAAGTTGGATGTGAAAGCCCAGGGCTCAACCTTGGAACTGCATTCAAAACTGCCAGGCTAGAGTACGGTAGAGGGGGG